>JBKJLG010000176.1:0-2742 GCA_046596995.1 Chitinophagaceae bacterium | reverse complement strand
CAACGAAAAAAGATTTACGATTTCTTCTCCTGTAAAAAAATTATTGCGCAACCTTGATGATGTAGTGCAGATCGATATTTTTTTAAAAGGAGAATTTCCATCAGGCTTTAAGCGCCTTGCAAAATCAACTGAAGAAACGCTGGAAGAGTTTAAAGAAACTGGTAGAGCCAAAATTCAATACCGTTTTATTGCAGCAGATGAACTAATGGATAACGGCAGAACATATGCTGATACACTAGTTGCCCTTGGTGTGCAGCCTATTAATTTAAAAGTGCAGTTAAAAGGCGGGGAGCAATCGCAATATATTTTTCCTGCTGCGCTGGTGCATTATAATGGCAGAACAGAAACAGTGAATTTGTACCCCGGCACTAAAATTTTAATTACACCGCAGGAACTGAACAGTGCCGAAGCTTTAATGGAATATAAGTTTGCCAATGCTATTGAAGCACTTTCCCAAAATAAAAAACCAATGCTTGCTTATTCGGTGGGCAATGGAGAGCCTACCGGTGCTAACACTTATGATGTTGTCGAAAATATTTTGAGAAAAAAATATGAGCTTTTCACTTTTAATATTTTAAATGAACCACTCATACCGGATACTTTTAAAGTGCTGATGATAGTAAAGCCAACGCTTGCTTTTACAGATGAAGAAAAAATAAAAATAGATCAGTATGTAATGCATGGTGGAAAAGTTATTTGGTTGCTGGACAGGCTTAATGCAGAAATGGACAGCCTTCAATTGCAAAACCAGGTAATTGCTTACGACAGAAATTTAAATTTAGAAGATATTCTTTTTAAATATGGTATAAGAATAAATCCTGATTTGATAATGGATCTTCAATGCGATTTTTTGCCATTTGATGTTAATGGCAACAAGCAATTTGAATTTTTGCATTGGAATTATTTCCCTTTGTTCGAATCAAAATCAAACCATGTTATTAATAAAAATGTGGGGCTGGTGGCAGCAAGGTTTGTAAATTCTATTGATACTGTAAAGGCTGATAATATTATCAAAATAATTTTACTAAGTTCATCTGCCAATGCCAAAACCATTGCCACGCCTGCGTTAATTAGCGGACAGGAAAACCGGAATGTCCCCGAAGATGCCCAGTTTAAAAAGAAAGATATTATTGCCGGTGTCTTGCTGGAAGGAAAATTTTCTTCATTATATGCAAACAGGTTGCCTGCTGCTGCAAAAGACAGTATGCAAAAATATGGTTCGTCATTTCAAACCACATCACCTGAAAACAAAATGATAATAATTGCAGATGGTGATATTGCATTGAATGGAATTTCGCAAAATCAACCACTGCCAATGGGTGTAAATAATTATACAGTTGGGTCACAATATGAATACCAGTTTGCTAACAGGGATTTTTTACAAAATTGCCTGGATTATCTTACCAATAATTCAGGACTTAACCAGGCAAAATCAAAAGACTATGTGTTGCGCCTGCTGGATGCAAAAAAAATAAATGATGAAAGAGAATATTGGCAAATTATAAATATTGTGCTCCCGGTTTTATTGATATTTATTTTTGGTTTTGCCTACCAGTTTTGGCGTAAAAGAAAATACAGCAGATAACTTTTTATAGCACATATATTTGCAAAATATTTTTTAAAGATGAATTCTACACAGTGGTCATACCTGGTTTTTGGTACCGTTATTTTAATAGCCGTAATTTTTGATCTTGGGCTTTTCAGCAAAAAATCTAAAAGCATTACCATAAAGCAGGCTTTTTATCAAACGCTATTTTGGATTGTTTTGGCGGTTGGCTTTTTTATTTATGTGTGGTTTCAGGATGGGCAAACCATTGCCATAGAATACATCAGCGCTTACCTTATGGAATGGAGTTTGAGCATCGACAATATTTTTGTGTTCATCCTCATTTTTAGTTTTTTTGGTATTAAAAAAGAGTATTATGGCAGGGTTTTATTGTTGGGTATTTTAATGGCAATTGTTTTCCGGATAATATTTATTGCAATAGGGATTGCGCTTGTTGCCAACTTCTCCTGGATATTGTACATCTTCGGAGCTTTCCTGGTTTTTACCGGGTTAAAAATGTTTTTTGTTGAGCAGGAGGATGAATTTGATCCCAGTCAAAACAAAGTGTATGTGTTGCTACAAAAAATGATACCCATTACGCATGAAGATGCCGGTGGAAAATTTACCAAGAGGATAAATGGTAAAAAATATTTTACGATGCTGTTTGTAGTTATCATTTTACTGGCTACAACGGATATTGTTTTTGCCCTTGATTCTATACCGGCTGTTTTTGCCATTACGCAAAATAAAATGGTCATTTATACTTCAAACATTTTTGCAGTGCTGGGCCTCCGTTCACTTTTCTTTTTATTAAGAGGCGCTGTTAGCAAATTTGATTATCTGCAGCAGGGTATTGCCATCGTGCTGGTTTTTATCGGGGTAAAAATGCTCATAGAATATTTTGATATTCATCTTCCTGTCTGGATTTCATTGTGTGTAATACTGGTTTGCCTGGTGGGCTCAATTATATTTTCTCTGTACAACAAAAAAGCTCATATACCCGAAGATGCAGTGGATGAAACTACTGTATAAAAAAACTTCCATTGAATGTAAGTATCGATTATACCATTGAACAGATTGGAGAAATTGCAAAGGGCATACTTGTAAAAAAAAATACATCTTCACTTACGCAGCTAATCCTTGATAGCCGCAAGGTTTTATTTCCCGAAACATCAGTGTTTTTTTGTTTGCAAACT
>JBKJLG010000144.1:0-2564 GCA_046596995.1 Chitinophagaceae bacterium | reverse complement strand
CCTCCATGACGATATTTGGTTTTTTTATTAAGAAGTTTAATGTGGCTAAAATTGCAGTTGCTTCAATCGTTGCGCCTACTGCCTTCTTTCTGCTTTCCAATTTTTTTGTATGGCTTGGCAGTTCACCAGGTGGAGCCTACTCCAGACCGAAAACTTTTGATGGTTTGTTGCTGTGCTATAATGATGGCTTGGCATTTTATCCGTGGAGTATTGCATCAACACTTATTTTTTCTGCTATATTATTTGGGGCTTATTATTTAATTACAAAAAACAGTGTTGCAACAGAAAGCAGAATCGCTTAAGATTTTTTTTCGTTTTCATAGCCTTCATCCATTAATAATTTTTTTCCATCGGCAGCTTCAGTTGCCAGTTCATCGCAACGGGTGTTGTAGAAATTATCGGCATGGCCTTTTACCCATTTAAATTTTAGTGTATGATTTTTTGAGAGATCATAAAACCTAAGCCATAGATCTTTATTCTTTTTACCTCCTTTAAAATTTGTCTTTATCCAATTTTTCAACCATCCTTCTTCCACGGCTTTAACAACATAGTTACTGTCGGAATAAATAAGCAGGTTTAAATTATTTTTTTTCATTGCCTCCAGCGCAGCAATCACTGCCATTAATTCCATACGGTTATTAGTTGTTAAGCGGTAGCCTTGCGACAATTCTTTTTTTATTTCTCCCCAAATTAATACTGCACCATAACCGCCTGGGCCGGGGTTTCCACGAGATGATCCATCGGTGTAAATTATAACTTGCAATTAGATAATGTTTATAAGTTTATATTGTTTAGGGGTTTAGAGGTTTAGAAGTTTAGGTTTTAGAGGTTTAGGGTTTAGAAAACGTATGCTACACCTCTAAACTATCTAAACTATCTAAACCTCTAAACCTGAAACACTCCTGTTTTAAATTCCGCAATATCACAATTGTTATTGGCGGCAGCAATACCTTCTGAAATAATGTTACGCGTTTGCGCAGGGTCAATTATATCATCTACCCATAATCTTGCAGCTGCGTAGTAGGGTGTAGTTTGCTGCTGAAAGCGTTCAATAATTTCTGATAAAAGTTTTTGTTCATCTTCAGGTGTTATTTCTTTTCCTTTGGCTTTTAAAGAAGCAACCTGAATTTGTAACAAAGTTTTTGCAGCCTGTTCGCCACCCATTACCGCAATTTTAGCTGAAGGCCAAGCATAAATAAATCTTGGGTCATAAGCTTTGCCGCACATTGCATAATTGCCTGCGCCGTATGAATTGCCAATGATAATAGTAATTTTTGGCACCACAGAATTAGCCACAGCATTTACCAATTTGGCGCCATCTTTAATAATGCCACTGTGTTCGCTACGGCTGCCAACCATAAAGCCGGTAACATCCTGCAAAAATATTAAAGGAATTTTTTTCTGATTACAGTTCATTATAAACCGGGCTGCTTTATCTGCGCTGTCGTTATAAATTACACCGCCAATTTGCAATTCTCCTTTTTTATTTTTTATATTAAGCCTTTGGTTGGCAACAATGCCTACAGCCCAACCATCAATACGGGCATAACCACAAACTATGGTTTTGCCATAATCCATTTTATATTCTTCCAATTCAGAATTGTCAATAATACATTCAATCAGATGCACCATATCATACGGCGTATTATTTCCTTCTGATAAAATATTGTAAAGATTTTCTACGTCTTTTTTAGGCTTAAATGGTTTTGTGCGGTTAAAGCCTGCATTTGTATTTGCACCCAGCTTGCTAATTATTTTCTTTACCTGGTCTAGACATTCTTTTTCTGTATCAAATTTATAATCTGCAATGCCGCTTATTTCAGTATGTGTTGCTGCACCTCCCAAAGATTCACTATCAATATTTTCTCCAATGGCAGCTCTTACCAAATAAGGGCCTGCTAAATAAATTGAACCATTGCCCTCCACCATTATGGTTTCATCGCTCATTATGGGCAGGTATGCGCCACCGGCAACACATGGCCCCATAACTGCTGCAATTTGTGTAATACCCATAGCACTCATCCTGGCATTGTTCCTAAAAATTCTTCCAAAATGTTCTTTATCAGGAAATATCTCATCCTGCAAGGGAAGGAAAACCCCGGCGCTGTCAACCAAATAAATAACGGGTAATTTATTCTCCATGGCAATTTCCTGCATGCGCAAGTTCTTTTTGCCGGTAATAGGGAACCATGCACCTGCTTTTACAGTTTGGTCGTTAGCCACAATCACGCATTGCCTGCCGCTAACATAGCCAACACCTGATACTGTGCCACCTGCAGGGCAACCGCCATATTCTTCATACATCCCGTAGCCTGCAAAAGCGCCTATTTCAACAAAAGTAGTCTCGGGATCTCTCAGGTATTCGATTCTTTCTCTGGGTGTAAGCTTATTTTTCTCCCGCTGTTTTTCAATTGCTTTTTTTCCTCCTCCTTCCTCAATTTTGATTTTTCGCTGTTTTACTTTAGCCAGCGAAAGCTTCATTGCATCTTCATTTTTGTTTAATTCTATATCCATAATTATTAATCTATAATAGTCAAAACTAAAACTTTAAATTTGAGTAGCAT
>JBKJLG010000090.1:0-3189 GCA_046596995.1 Chitinophagaceae bacterium | reverse complement strand
CTGGTGCGGTCTTGAGGAACATCCCAATTATGCCATTGCAAAAAAACAAATGCGTGGCTTTGGTGGCATGATGAGTTTTACTTTAAAAGACGATAGCTTAGAAGCAGCCATGAAAGTGCTTTCATCAACCAAATTATTTGCACTTGCAGAAAGTTTAGGAGGTGTTGAAAGTCTTATCGGTCACCCAGCAAGTATGACGCATGCAAGCATACCCAGAGAGAACAGGATAAAAAATGGATTGGTAGATTCATTGATACGATTGAGTGTTGGCATTGAAGACGTTGATGATTTAATTGCAGATTTGGATAATGCAATAGGAAGAGAAAAGAAGGTTGTTGTAAAAACAGAAATAGAACAGGCAGTAACTTTTTAGTTATCATGCTGTACGATAAGGCGCTTATAGATTTTTTAAACAGAAAAGCTGATGAATACGATCAGCTTTTTTTTATAAAAACAGATCCGGTTTGCATACCACATTTGTTTACAAAAAAACAGGATATTGAAATAGCAGGATTTTTTGCCGCCATATTTGCCTGGGGCAACCGTACAACCATTATCAATAAAAGTAAAGAACTGCTGCAATTGATGGATAACAGTCCGCACCAATTTGTAATACAACACCAAGAAAAAGACCTCAAAAAATTTTTAAGTTTCAAACACCGGACATTTAACACTACCGATCTTTTATATTTTATTAAATTTTTTAAATATCATTATTCCAAAAGCAGATCATTAGAAACAGCTTTTTTTAATAAAACTTCTGTAATAAAATCTGTGGTTATCACATCCCCCGATGGAGGTTTGGTGGAGGCTGGATTAAATTATTTTTATAATTATTTTTTTTCTTTACAAGATGCACCACAACGAACCTGGAAACACATTGCTTCTCCCGCAAAAAATTCAAGTTGTAAAAGATTAAATATGTTTTTACGATGGATGGTCAGGCAAAACAGTAAAGTTGATTTTGGAATATGGAAAACGATTTCTCCGGCTGATTTAATTTGCCCTTTGGATGTGCATGTAGCAAGAGTTGCCAAGCATTTTAAATTGCTGGAAAGGAAAAACACTGACTGGAAAGCCACAATAGAGTTAACAGAAAACCTCAAGCAACTTAACGCAAAAGATCCTGCAAAATATGATTATGCTTTGTTTGGCTTAGGTGTTATGGAAAAATTCTAAAAAATATTTTATGGCAGATAATCAATTGATACTAACCCTGAACAGCCAGTTAAATATTATACTTCCGCAAATTATTTCTGATGAAGAACTTCATTTACGCCTGTCAGAAATAATTGATCATCTTATTGAAAAAGATTTTAAAAAGCTTGTTTACGTTTTATACAAAGTTGATGTGAGTGAAGTAAAACTTAAGCAATTATTACATTCGGCTGATAATGAAAAAGCATCCGATATTATTGCGCAATTAATTATTGAAAGGCAAACCCAAAAAATAGCATCAAGAAAAAAATTCACGTCAAACGGTAACATTTCAGAAGAAGAAAAATGGTGAGCTGTGCATAAGCAGGCGATTTTAGTATCTTTATCGCTCTGTAAATTGTATGAGCATAATTGAAGTAAAAGATAAAGCAACAGCAAAAGAATTTATTTCTTTACCCCGCAGCCTCTATAAAGATGATCCAAATTTTATTTCTCCGCTTGATAATGATATTGAGGCGATTTTTGATCCTAAACTGAATAATTATCATTCTCACGGCATTTGTAAACGCTGGATAATTAAAGATGATAACGATAAAATTACCGGCAGAATTGCAGCATTTATCAACCATGTTAAAAATAAAAACCCCGCAGAAATTATTGGTGGGGTTGGGTTTTTTGAAAGTATTAATGATAAAAAAACTGCATTTGTATTATTCGATACTGCTAAAAAATGGCTACAGCAAAAGGGGGCTATCGCAGTGGATGGACCTGTAAATTTTGGTGAGAATGATAAATACTGGGGTTTACTTGTTGAAGGGTTTGTGCCACCCAGCATGGGTATGAATTACAATCCGCCATATTATCAAACTTTTTTTGAAGAATATGGATTTGTAAAGCAGTACGATCAGTTTACCAATATACTTTATGTGGAAAAGCCGTTTCCGGAAAGATTTACAAAAATTGCAGACTGGATAGCTAATAAGCCGGAATATAAATTTGTTCATTTAGAAAAAAATAATATCGACAAGTTTGCTGCAGACTTTAGAGAAATATACAATGATGGGTGGAGTGAGTTTGAAAATTTTACGCCGATCGATCTTACAACAATCAAACAGTCTTTTAGGGAAATGAAGCCTATTGTTGATGAAAAAATAATCTGGTTCGCTTATTTTAATGAGGAGCCAATTGCTTTTATTGTAGCGCTGCCTGATGTAAATGTTTTATTAAAGCCTCTTAAAGGTAAAATGACGCTGATAAATAAATTACGTTTTTTATGGCTGAAAAAAACTACTACAATTAATCGCATCCGTTTTATTGTTATGGGCTGCAAAAAGAAATTTCAAAATAAGGGAATTGAGAGCGGACTTATAAGGCAAATACAAATTGAAGTGGTGCCCCGGAATACTATTAAAGAGGTGGAACTTGCGTGGGTGGGAGATTTCAATAAAAAAATGATGGCGCTGCACGAGGCCACTGGAGCAACAAGAGAAAAAGTTCACCGCACATACCGCCATACTTTTTAATACATATTTATTACAGAAAAAATAGTAAATGAAACTAGTATCTTATTTAAAAGACGAGCAGGACCAATTAGCAATTTTAGTAGGTGGATTATTATATGATACTGACCTGATGCACCCCAACTTACCGGTGAGCATGGGTATGTTTTTAAATTATTGGGATGACGTAATTCCTTATGCCTTAGCCGTTGATCAGTCAATTAAAGAAGGTAAGGCCTCAAAGCAATTAGGTATTCCAATTGCTGATGTACAATTGTTAGCGCCCGTACCGCACCCAACAAGCTGCCGTGATGGATATGCCTTCCGGCAACATGTTGCCTCAGCAAGGCGCAACCGCAAGGTTGATATGATCCCAGAATTTGATCAATACCCTATATTTTATTTTACCAATCACCACAGTATACAAGGCCCCGGAGATGTAGTTTGTATGCCGGATCATTTTGAAAAACTTGATTTTGAATTGGAAGCAGCAATAGTTATTTGCAAGCCAGGTAAAAATATTAAAGCAGCC
>JBKJLG010000143.1:0-8648 GCA_046596995.1 Chitinophagaceae bacterium | reverse complement strand
TTATATTCCTAAATTTACAGAATACCACATGATAAAACCCGTACAGGTTAATAAAAAGAAAAAGAAAAATATTTGCGGATATATTTTAATGTTTAAAAAAGTAAAATAGTTTTTTTTTGCTTGCTGATTAGTAAAATGCCGGGATTGATTACCCCGGCTTTTTTGTGTGCATACGCTTCGCTGTTAAAAGCCGGTGATAAAAGAAGTTATCATTGCACCGATAAAGCCAAAAAAAAGCAGTTGTTAATATTACGAACAGCATTTTTTTTGCGTTAGGGATTGCAGCGTAAATACTTTTTTGTGCGATGCTTTGTGCAAGGCAAAAAAGATTGCAGCGAAAAGCCCGGCAACAAGCTTTGCTTGTGGCAACGCCCAATTATTTTTATTGCGTTAAAGATATCCGAACCTGCACGCCTGCCCTTGTGTTTACCGTTGGCGCAGATGATGAAATGTATGGATTAACACGCCGCTGATCAAAATACAGTTTTACATTAATACGGTTGCTGATGTAATAATCTATGGTTGGGCTAATGGTAATTTCTTTGCTGCCGCCGGTGGCAAATGCGCTTTTTTGATCGAGCCTGCTATTGGAGGTTACATTATCCCGTACGCTGAAATCGAGCCTGAAATTCATTTCATTTTCCAGTTGCTTATCTCCTTTTTTAGAGAAGGGAACTTTAAAAGGAAGCTTTAAGCCACGTTTACGAAAACCTGCGCCAACAGTGAGTTGTGTTGATCTTACTTCGCTCAGTTGATAATCGATCAGGCTCATGCTTAACTGCCTTTGCTTAATGTATTCTACCCTGGCGTTAAGCTGGTTTGTAAAACTCATATCTATACCAACCAAAGGAGAAAATTGCTCTTGTATTGTAATGTTTGGCACAAAATAATAAGGTATATAATTTTTAGAAAGCGTATCAATAAAAGAAGGAAACCCAAATCTTGAAACATCCTGGTACAACAACGCAGAGGTAAAACTGTTCATGCCAAGTGTTGCCGTGTAGCCATGTGTAAGCGATACATTCGTAAATATTTTATCAAGACCTTTTATTCGGCTTAAGCCATTGTATGAAATTCGCCAGTTTGGTTTGGGCAAAATTGCTTTAAATGGATTGGATTTTAAATTTGGATTGTTTTGTTTTATCAGCCCAACTTTTTCAGGATCTTGCCCGGTGTAGGCTGCAATAAAAGCCGGCACCAAAACATCAACTGCATATCGTCCATACCCTAAATAATATCCATCAGTTGTTTGTGTTTGGCTGTAAGGGTTTGCCTTGCCCAAACGTGCAGATAAAATTTTTCTGTAATCCTGAAATTTTACAAACGTTTGAGAAACCTGGTCGGGATTAAATTTACCAAACAATGTTTTAAAGGCAATATAGCTAACATTAAAACCGCCTGTGGCATATGGGCTAAGGTGTGCAAAGCCATTGCCATTGCCAAGTGTATCTTTAAAAAGCTCACGAAAATTTTTGTTGAAAGTTTTATCAACATTCACATCTATTGTAAAATCACGGAAAGGCTCTAACTGACCGGATAAAGCAAAATGTTGATCAAAAGTTTGTACAAACAGATCATTAAATAAAAGGTCTTTTGTTATTAACCCTTTACGTGCCGCTTTGTTCAACCAGTTGGAATCTGGCTGCTTACCTAAAATAAAATCAAAGCCGGGCGCCATGCTTTTAAAATTCTGACCAAGCAGTTGTGTACTGTCAGTATAGCCCGGCAACCTTGTATTGCTGTTTTGTGACAATGTTGCGTTAACCGTTTTAACGCTGGTTAGCAATTTGCCAAATACTTTTGCAAGGCCGTTAACCGTTGGTATTGCATTGGGATCTTTTACTTTTATTTTTTTACCTTTTTTATTAGCGGCAGTATCAAGTGTTTTATTTGGTGGTGGTGGTGCAGGCTGCGCCTGATCTAAAGCCCTCAACCATTTTGATTTGCTGTATAGTTTATTAAAATCCAATTGGAGATTTGCTTCCTCCTGCTGTCCATTCTCTAATATATTACCCAGATTAATTGCCAAACGTGATGCACCTATCCAGCGGTAATTAGCAGAATATTTTAAACGCAAAGTTGTCCAGTCTAACAAAGGAAATTTTGCCGTAGGCACATTGTAAGAGAAATTTATTGACTGACTGAAAACAACATTTCTTCCGCCACGCAATAAATTTTTTCTTACTGTATCCCTTTTTTGTTTTGTATCTATCCTGCCGAAAGGCTCATCTATTCTTGCATTGTTAATAGCTGAATAATCAAGATTAAGTGAGCGTGTTAGATCCCAGCGAAGAATATAATTCCTGTCGAAGGTGAAATATTTATCATAGGTTTCGGGGATTGAATATTTTATATTCTTAAATCCATTTTCTACACTGCGTGGCTTTAATACACCAAACTGCCTGAAAATATCTGCACGAAAACTTAGCTGAGAAGGAATCGGATTGAAATTAAAATCTTTTATAAGATCTAACCAATGCGTTTTTGATTTAAATAATTTTTTAAATGGCTCGTAATATTTAGGCTGCGGAGAAAAGTTGTAACCCATGCCACCACGGTGTTTGGTAACATCGTTATATTCAATTACCGGGTTGTGTATTTGTGTTTTTGTATAAGAATAGCTAAGATCAATATTTGATATATCATACACCTTTCCTTTTTTACCATTGGTTTTATTTTTACGCACATTGGTAAGGTTCACAGTTTTGATAGAAGTAAAATCTACTGCATTGGTTCTTATAGAATCACGCTGTCTTCCGGATTTCGCTGTATTTAATTTCTCTTTTAATTTTAGATCAAGATCAAACGGATCATATTCTGGCGTACTGATGGTTTGAGAAATGCTTGCATAAAAAGGAATGGTAAGCGCTGCTTTTTTTGGCAATAGTTTCCCCAGCTCGAGATTGGTTGCTGCATCAAACTGCGTAAAATTATCCCTGTATCTTTCGTTAACCCTTTGCTCTAAAGTACCAAAGCCGTTAGTGTGCGTATTTGCTGAAAGCGAGATGGTTCCTATATCTGCCAGGTTAATATCCACACGCCCTAATGCTGCCCAGCCGCCCTGTTCGTTTATAGAGGAAAGCCGCAGTTCATTAAACCATACTTCTCCGCAGGCTGCTGCTGCATTTGTATTTTCCACACTCAGCAACATGCCTTTCACTTCTCCCAAATTGGGATTACCCATTATAGAATATGTTTGACCATTGCTTTGCAATTGGCGGAAAATATTATTTAGCGGTGTATTTGATAAATTTCTTGCGCTTTTAATTTTAGTTAAAACCTGCAGGTCAAGATCAAGGCTGTTGGAAGGTATCCACAAAGTATCATTATACTCATTGCTGTTGGGTGCATATTTATTGGCGGCATCCAGCGGTGTAAGGTTTAAAGGAATTCTTATCTCGTAGTAATTATTTACAAAGTCAGTACCAATGCGGAAAACTGCAGTTAAATCTTTATCCCGCAAAGCGGATGTTGTGGTTCTTTCTGCATGAACAAACATTTGCAATTTACGAAACTGGCGAAGGTCTCTGTTGGCAAAAGTTTGAAAAACTCCCCGTGCTGCATCTTTTGCAAGGTTGCAAAATTGCACAGTCATTGCCTGTTCATTTTGCAATAAATTTATACCGTTGTTGCTAACAGCCTGGTCTCTTAGAATTTGGCGTGGCGTACGGTAAGGCAAGGGAACCCGCTTATCGTTCTCTTCAATATTTACAGCGCCAACGTTAAAATCATCTGTAGGTGAAGGTGAAAAAATTCCGGTTTGATCAATTTTGAACTGAAATTTTCTCCAGGTATTTCTTACCAAGTTTAATTTGCCAAAACGCACGGTTACACTGTCTTCAAAATCTGTTAAATACATTCTTATAAAGCGGATGGATTTAAAGTCGGGTATGTTACCTACTTTTCTGTTATAAGAATTGATGGGAATACGCATTTGGTACCATGTTTCATTACGTGTAGTGCCATCTGCCAGTTTTATAGAAACTATCTTTTTATCTACGATATAATTTTGCCCAATGCTCATTTCCGGTGCTGTTGGGGGTTTAAGATCAACGATGTACTGAAAATATTCTTCGGTTTCATTAAGCGTATTGTCTCTGTTCACATCCTCCTGGTCAGGGTATAATGTTGCAGCAGCTGAAAAAGTGGCATTGTTATCACTAACAGGTGAGTTACCCTGCGGATTATTGAATTTTTTATAGCGCCCCAATATTCCTGCCTGCTGTGCATCTAAATCTGCACCGCGGTAATAACTATAATCATCATTTGAAGGATCCCTCAATGCATCCTGATAAACTTTGGAGTTTGCGCCAAAATTTGTTCTTAATATATCAAGATAATCAGCTCTTCTTTTTGCAACTTCTGCATTGTCACTTAATCCATCCAAACCCACATCCTGAAAATTTCTGTCGTTTGCATCGTTACTGAATGCATTGGTAATTTGTATCGGGTTGCGTGGCACCGAACCCCAAACGGAAGAACTGTCAACCTGTAAAGAAGGTGAAGAGGGTGTTGGCAAACCATTCTCATAAAAACGGCGGCCATCTTTTAAAACATCTTCTGAAATATTGCCGAGGTTAATATAAAATTTTCCGCCGGTGCTGTTGGGGTTTTTAATAAACGGATCCTGTACCCAGGTTTCGATAAATTCAATGTTAGCGGTTTCAAAGTCTGTCTGGTCAATGTTACGCATTAAGCCGCCCCATCGGTTTTTAGGCAATGTCAAACTTCCGTTTGCATTTACCCTGCCAATGGCTGCATCAAAATTATAAGGTCCACGTTCCGTGGGATAATAAGATAGATCGAAAGTTATCAATTGGTTTTGGCCAAAATCTGTTGTGCGTTGCGGAAAAATTTCTGACTGGGAAATAAAACGAACTCTGGGATCAGATAGTTCTGCTTTATTACCTTTTATTGGGTTATCAAGGCTTCTGATATCCTGCAATGTTGGCTCAATTTGATACCATGCAATGCGTGACCTGTTTCTGCCGTAGGCCAGGTTATTATTTAAAGAGGCTTCAGGAAAAAGTATGTTGCCATTTCTATCAGTGGCGCCGAGTGGTGTAGAAGCCAGTTGCCAGCTTATTGGTGGAAAACGAAGGTCAATATCACTTTTACTGCCTTCAAAATTATCTATGTAGATAACGCCTGCATTGCCTTTGCCAATTTGCGGCGCATGGCCAGGTTGCAAATATGCAGCTTCTAAATATGCATTAATAGCAGAGTTTGCTGTTGTTTGATAAAAAGGAAGCTTGTTCAATATTTTTGTCAGGCGTGGAATATCCTGCCGGTAATTCACATCCAAACCATACATGGTATTTTTAATCGGGTCTTCGCCATAATCTACTTTTATAAAGAAGGGTCTTTCTCCCAGCCTTACCATAGTGGCGCCAAAACTTAATTGCTTTCTTGCAGTATTTTTTGCAATATAATCTAACCGTAAGGCTGTATAATTTTTTTGCTGTAAGCCAAAGCTTGCATTGTTTTCGTAATTAACCTGCACGGGCAAACCGGCATTGGTTATTGCCTGGTTAATAATTTTTATAGTGCCTAATTCGTAATTAATGGTGTAATCAATATTCTCAGCAAGCTGGCGGCCACCAGCAGTTACGCTAACCGAGCCCGGGGGAATATTATAACCGATGCTTATATCAGATGTAGAAGATGTTCTTGCTGAGCCTCTTAATAAAAACCTGTTTAAATTTGGGAATTGCTGTGCAACTGCTTTAATAGAATCGTACAAAGCATAGTATAAAGTATCCCTTGCATTGGGCGGTGGCGCTGTATAAATTCTTGCGGCAAGGTCTCTGCCAAAAGGTTCCAGTACGGGGAATATTACCCGGCTGTATTGTGGTATCACAGTGTAATAATCTACAAAATCAAAAACACCATCCGGCTGCGGATCGTTTTGATTATTTAACCTGTCTAAATTTACTAAAGTAAGTATCGGTGTTCCCTGATTTATATTTCCGAAGGGCACATAGCGTTTTGCGCCAAGCCCCGGCTCCTCGTACAATACATCTAATTTAAAATCCTGCCTGTCTAATGTACCATAACCAATGCTGTAAACATTTTTCATCATCAATTGCCAAATGGGTAATTGCGGCCTTTGCGATGTTGCTTTTAATAATTTTAAGAAAAGCACTTTTTGATTTCCGAAAGTAGTATCAGGAGGAACATCCTGTGAAAATTCACCCACCTGAAAAACTTTTCCATTGAATGTATATTGGTAAGCAACTGCTAAAACTTCATCAGGCTGCAATGGCTGGTTTAAAGAAAGAAAACCAATTTTACTGTTGAAGATGTATTGCGTTGAATCTAATTTACGGGCAAAAGTTTTTTCAAAATCCTGCACGGGGCTTAAACCCATACCTACAAGCTGGTTGGTTATCAGTGCAGGGTTTCTTGCATTTGCATTACCAATTATACTACTATATTCGGAGTTGGTATTGTTAGCAGGTAATGTTCCGTTAACTGTAAAAGGACGAAAAGGATTGGCTTCGCCTAAATCCATCAAACCGACAATTTCTCTCGTATCCGTAGTGGTTCCGTTTCTGTTGGTAACCCAAACTTCCATGCGTAATATTTGCACAGGTGTAGTAACGGCAGGCAAATTTCTCATTGCCTGGTTGTAATTATTTTTAAAATATTGCCCTATCAAAAAATGTCTATTCTCTTCATACTCATCAGCCTTTAACTGAAATTGCGTGGCAGCTGCCCCGCCCTGCAAATTTACTGACTGCCTTTGCGATTTTTGACTGGCCAAAACTGTGGTTATAAATAGTTTACCAAACTGCAATTGTGTTTTTAAGCCAAATAAAGATTGGGCACCTGGAATTAAAGTGCTGCGTGAAGCAAAAGTTACATTACCGGCTTCAATGCGTTTTATTATTTCATCTTCGGTGCCTGTGTAATCTAATTTTAACTGGTTGGTAAAATCCATATTAGCCAATGTATTGTAGCTTATCGGGAATTTTAATTTATTACCGATGTTGGCATTTACATTTAGCTGAGCTGCCATATCAAAATCAAGCCCGCCGTTCTTACGTGCCCTTTCGGGTAAAGTAGGGTTTTTTACATTTTGCCTTTGGTAGCCGGCGGTAATATCCACATTGCCCTGCGGCTGTATCTCTATCTTTCCATTACCAAACAAACGGTTAAAAAGATTATCGTATAAATTTAATTTAGGCTTTACCAGTCTTCTGTTTAAAATACTTAAAGTGTTTGCACGCTTTTTAAAATATTCAACTTCATCTTTACGCCCTTGTAATTTCACAAACTCTTCAAAGGTGTACCACGTTGGGGTTCTGTAATAGCGGGTGCCTATCTTTTCATAAACATAATATCTTTTTGTTTTGGGATCGTAGGCAATGGAGTCAGAAATATTGGCAGGTTGATTAAGATCAAAAGTTTGTTTATTGCTGTTTACAAAATCGCCACGCCTGTCGTAAATGGGAAATTTAAGGGTATCTTTTTTAAGAAGTGTAGTATCCTGAAAATTAAATTCATCAAAATAAAAAGCTTTTACTTTTTGGGGTAAAGCAAATAAAATCATGAATAAGATACAACACAAAGACCCGGTAGCCAATGATCTTGGTAACAGTTTTCTTTTAAACAACATCCATCAAATAAATTAGGGTAGATTTCTATATCAAATAGCTTTGAGTGCTTTTTTTATGAGGTCTTCTAATTGGGTTATAGCGGGTTCTGTTTGTATTATTTTATTTAACGCTTGTTCTGCCATAGGTTTTGATATACCTAAAGCTATTAAAGCATTTAACGCATCCTGCGGTAAACTATTGCCTGTTGCAGGGGTTAAATTCACATCAAATGGTTGTTTACTTACCTTATCTCTTAATTCAAGCACAAGCCGTTCTGCTGTTTTTCTACCTATTCCCTTTACACTTTCCAAAAGTCTGGCGTTTCCCTGTAAAATTGCTTTGCTTATTTCATCTGGCTTCATATTAGACAACATCATTCTTGCAGTAGCTGCTCCAATGCCTGAAACACTTATCAGCATTACAAACATTTCCTTTTCAGCAGTATCAAAAAAACCATACAAGGTGTGAGAATCTTCTTTAACCTGTAAATAGGTAAAAAGTTTTCCTTCCTTAAGATTTTGTATTTGAGACCAGGTGTTTAAACTGATGTTAACCTCGTAGCCAATGCCATTTACATCTACGTAAACAACAGCGGGGTTTTTATAGGAAAATTTGCCTGCTAAATATGCGATCATACATCTGAAAAGTCAGTATCAAAAATAAGCAATTCAGTTCGATGAAGATCAATAATTAGTATATGTTTTTATGTGTTTTAGGTAAATACCGCTTATGTTGTACTTTTAAATTTTAAAATTGATAAAGATCAGGCATGGATAAAAAAATAACAGCAGCCATTACCGCAGTTGGCGGCTACCTTCCCGAATATAGGCTTACCAATGCAGAATTGGAAACAATGGTGGAAACTAATGATGAATGGATAAAATCAAGAACGGGGGTTGAGGAAAGAAGAATTTTAAAAGGAGAAGGAAAAGGCGTATCCGATATGGGGGCTCCTGCTGTTTTAGAATTGTGTAAAAAAAGAGGAATTGAGCCTTCTGAAATTGATGTGATAATTTGTTGTACCGTTACTGCAGATATGCTTTTTCC
>JBKJLG010000075.1:0-3233 GCA_046596995.1 Chitinophagaceae bacterium | reverse complement strand
GATGCCATTGGGTTTGGATCGGTGAAAGACCTGATGGTTGGGGAAGAAGATGAAGGGAACAGTACTTTTAATAAATTTTTACTGGAAGAATAAATTTTAAATAGATAAGGCTAATGGTTTATTTAATAAAAATTGTTGGATAGCTTTCCTGTTTCTTTTTAATGAAAACAATGTTGAAGGCTTTCCATCTTCCATCACATTATCAAGTTGCGTAAAGCCGCATTTTGTCAGCACCTTCTTAGAACCAGCATTTTGCAAATGCGTAAAAGCATAAATAGTATTATACTTTTTAGAGTCAAAAACATAATCGATCCCTTTTTTCACAATTTCTGTGGCGTAGCCTTTTCCCCAGTCTTGTTTTCTTAATGAATAGCCCATTTCAATTCCTTCTAGGTCTGCCGGCTGGCGCAACATAAAAATTCCTGTGTAGGAGTTGGATAGTTTATCAATAATAATAAACCTGCCCAATTGTTCATCAATTGCATATTGTATCAATTGTTCATCAAATATCTTTTTTGTTTCTTCGATGGTTAAAGCAGGGCGAATGTATTCTGTGATCGCAGTATCGCTGTACAACTCATACAATCCGTTCAGATCAGATTCCTGCCAATGCCTTACATACAATCTTTCTGTTTCAAAAATCATTTATACTATTTATGAATCTCGGATGTAAAATGAAATTCTATCTCAGGGTTATTCTTTATTTCTGTATTTAAGAACCATTCACTTTGTGCAAGATAAACGATGTGCCCGTCCTTATCATTGGCGATGTTTGCTTGCTTAAATCGTATAAACTCTTCCAGTATTTTAGGGTTCTTACTGGTGAGCCAGCAGGCCTTATAAAACGGTAAATTATTTAATTGTACCGAAGCTCCGTACTCATGTAATAAGCGGTATTGTATAACCTCAAATTGAAGTTCACCAACACACCCAATGATTTTTTTATTACCTCCAAATTGTGTGAATAACTGAGCAACCCCTTCATCAGTTAATTGTAATAATCCTTTTTCCAGTTGCTTTGTTTTCATCGGGTCTTTATTCTGCACTTCCTTAAAAATCTCAGGAGAAAAAGAAGGGATTCCTGTAAAATAAAAGTCTTCTCCTTCTGTTAACGTATCACCAATTTTAAAGTTCCCTGTATCAAACAAGCCCACAACATCACCCGGAAAAGCGGATTCGATCACATCTTTTTCTCTTGCTAAAAAAGTGTAGGGATTACTGAATCTTACATCTTTATCGAGCCGAACATGATGAAAATATTTGTTGCGCTCAAACTTGCCGGCGCATACTCTTAAAAAAGCGATCCTGTCTCTGTGCTTGGGGTCAAGGTTAGCATGAATCTTAAAAATAAATCCGCTGAATTTTGGCTCCTGCGGATCTACCGTTCTTGTAGTAACAACTCGTGCCTGTGGCAGAGGAGCAATTTGTATAAATGTTTCAAGTAATTCTTTTACGCCAAAATTATTGATGGCGCTGCCGAAAAATACTGGCGCTATTTTTCCTTCAAGATAAGGCTGGTTATCAAATGGCCCGTACACACCTTCCATCAGTTCCACATCTTCCCGTAATTGTGCTGCATCTTTTTCACCAATCTTTTTATCAAGAATAGGATCATTCATATTCTCCATCGGCAGGTAATCATCTTCTGTTGCTTTTTGGTTGCTGTTAAATAGCAACAGACTTTTATCATACAAATTATAAACTCCTTTAAAATCCCTGCCCATACCAATTGGCCAGCTTAACGGGTGCAGTTTTATTTTTAGTTCATTCTCAATTTCTTCTAAAAGGTCGTAAGGGTTTTTACCATCACGGTCCATTTTGTTTACAAAAACAATTACGGGTGTATCTCTCATGCGGCACACCTCCATTAATCTTTTAGTTTGCTCTTCCACGCCTTTAACGCAATCAATAACCAATACCACGCTATCCACTGCGGTTAAGGTGCGATACGTATCTTCAGCAAAATCCTTATGTCCCGGAGTATCCAGCAAATTCACCAAAGTATTTTTGTATTCAAAACTCATTACAGAAGTGGCAACAGAAATTCCCCGCTGCCTTTCTATCTCCATAAAATCTGATGTGGCGTGTTTTTTTATTTTGTTGCTTTTTACAGCGCCGGCGGTTTGTATGGCACCGCCAAATAATAAAAATTTTTCTGTAAGAGTCGTCTTTCCGGCATCGGGGTGACTGATGATGGCAAAGGTGCGCCGTTTGCTTATTTCGTTCGTGTATTTCATAAAAGTGCGCAAAGATAACTATTGATATGGTTTAAATTTATTGCATGAGGGATTGAAGCGGAAAGCCCACAATGAGCGAAGCGAATGAGGACTTGCAGCGTAAACGTAAAGCCCGACCCCGCCTTCGGGGGCACGCCGTATGTATTTATTTATTATTGCTTTTTACAATTTTACTGATACTGATCAACAAATTGTGAAGCTGAGTTAACACTTCCCGGGGTGTAGGATAAAGTTTGATGTATGCTACCTTTTCATCTCCTTTGTAAAAATTGATCCAGTCATGTTCAGCCCTGGTACCGGGTGTATAAAATTCCAATTCAATGCCATTTACCTGGTAGCCCGATGGAGAACGGGAATTCTTTAATTCGAGAAAGTTAAAAGGAAAGTGGCCATCGCCATCGCCTAAGGTAATTTTGGCTTCGCCATTTGGCGAAACTATTAACTGAAATTGGTGGGGTTTGAACGTTAGCGTAGAAAGTATATAATTAACACTGTCGGTAGCCAGGGCTAATGTAATATCTTTTTGCGCAGTATATTTTTTTTCTGAAATATTTGATTGCGCAAGCAAACCATTTACTGTAAAAAAAATTATCAATATGAAGATGTAGCGCATTGTCTTAATTTTTTAAGGGTAAATTTAAACTGATTTAAAACACTCTTTTATTTTCCCAACGAGATCTTTCTGCAACATTTTCTCTGCCATTAATATCATGTTTTTAAACGCCACTGCATGTGATATTCCATGTCCGATAATTACCGGTTTGTTTACCCCCAGCACCGGCACACCTCCATAAATTTCAAAATTAAAACGGTTAAAATGTTCATCATTTATATTGCGGCGCTGTACAATATCGTAAATAGATTCTGCGAATTTTAAAATTACATTCCCCGTAAAACCTTCGCAAACCATCACCTCTGCTTTATCAGTTAAAAGATCCCTACCTTCTACATTGCCAATAAAATTTATCTGTTTATTTTCTTTTAAAAGAGGGTAGG
>JBKJLG010000042.1:0-3439 GCA_046596995.1 Chitinophagaceae bacterium | reverse complement strand
CTTTTGCAACTGAATCTCCCTGTAAATATTTATGAAAGCTTTTATGTAACTAAATCCCATAGCTGCAAGTTTGCCTTTCAAATGTATTTTAATTTACTTTATTATACTATTCCGCTTAAATTCATCTTAATAAATTATTTTTTTATTTAGTTAACTTGCGCTCTACAAATAAATTTTATGAGCTACGGATCTTACCATTACCCAATGCCTGCTAACGAGCCTGTACTGAATTATGCACCCGGCTCTGCCGAGAGAAAAGGCTTACAGGAAGTGTTGAAAGAACTGAAAGATAAAAAAATTGATGTGCCAATGTACATTGGTGCAGAAGAAGTGAGAACCGGTAAAAAAACAGAAATGCGTCCTCCGCATGAGAGAGATCATGTGCTGGGAACTTTTCACCAGGGACATGCAACACATGTGAAGAAAGCAATAAATGCGGCACTAAAAGTAAAAGAGAAATGGGTTAACACAACCTGGGAAAACCGTGCAAACATTTTTTTAAAAGCTGCAGAATTATTGACGACAAAATATCGTCCGTACATTGTTGGTACAACCATGCTGGGGCAAAGTAAAAATATTTACCAGGCAGAAATTGACAGTGCCTGCGAATTGATAGATTTTTTAAGATTTAATGTTCACTTTTTAAGCGAGATATATCAGCAACAACCTATCAGCAGCCCCGGTATGCTGAATCGAATGGAATACCGTGCCTTAGAAGGTTTTGTGCTGGCAGTGAGTCCATTTAATTTTACTGCAATTGGCGGAAATCTTCCTACATCGGCTGCCATGTGTGGTAATGTGGTTGTTTGGAAATGCGCCAACACACAGGTTTACAGCGCACAAATGTTTATGCGTATTTTAAAAGAAGCAGGATTGCCTGATGGTGTTATTAATTTAATTTTTGTTGATGGTCCAACCATTGGAGAAGTATGTTTTAATAATCCGGATTTTGCCGGCGTACATTTTACAGGAAGCACAGGCGTTTTTAATGGCATGTGGAAAACGATAGGAGAGAATACAAAAATTTATAAATCATATCCACGCATTGTTGGTGAAACCGGTGGAAAAGATTTTGTGATAGCACATAAATCAGCCGATGTGGATACTGTGGTTACAGCGCTTTGCCGTGGTGCATTTGAATACCAGGGGCAAAAATGTTCTGCTGCTTCAAGGGCTTATATTCCTTCTAATCTTGCGCAGCAAATAAAAAAGAGATTAGTGGCTGAAATAAAAACCATGAAGATGGGAAGTGTTGAAGATTTTTGTTGTTTTGTAAATGCCGTAATTGATGAAAAGAGTTTTGATAAGCTGGAAGGATATTTAAAGCAGGTAAAAAAAGATAAGGGCGCAAGAATTTTGGTGGGCGGCAAATGCGACAAAACGGAAGGATATTTTATAGAGCCAACAGTAATTGAAACAACAGACCCCAATTATGTTACCATGTGTGAGGAATTATTTGGTCCGATACTTACGATGTATGTGTATGATGAAAATAAGTTTGAAGATGCATTAAAGCTTGTTGATTCAACATCTCCGTATGCCTTAACAGGTGCGGTAATTGCACAGGATAGATTTGCGATTGATGTGGCGGTAAAAAAACTAAGAAATGCCGCAGGTAATTTTTATATTAATGATAAACCTACAGGTGCAGTGGTTGGTCAGCAGCCATTTGGCGGTGCAAGGGCAAGCGGAACAAATGATAAAGCCGGAAGCATTTTAAATTTATACCGATGGCTAAGTGCAAGAACTATTAAAGAAACTTTTGTGCCGGTTACGGATTACCGCTATCCATTTATGCAGCCGGAAGAAGCGATATAATTATTTTGTAAAAAGATAAAATATTCCTGCCTGTGCTGATGATAATTTCGCAGAAGGAGTTGTATTTTCCTTAGCAATACTTTTAAGCCCGGATATGTATTTAGCCTGTACCCCAAAGCCTGATTTTATTAAATAGCTTAAACCTGCTGCAAAAGAAATATTGGTAGAAGAATACAAACTTTTAATATCTGTAGGCCTGTTATTGATGTCACGTTTTGCACTCAGCAGATATCCTAACTGTGGGCCAACATCGATACTTATTTTTTTGCCAAGTAAATATTTTAGTATCAAAGTCATATCAATATAATCAAAACTATATTTATCTTTTGTTGTTGCTCCGGCGCTAATTTGTTCACCACCTTGTTGAGAATAATTAATTTGTGGGTTTAAAGTTATATTCTCGGAAAGATTAAATTGAAATAATGCACCTGCATGAAATCCTGTTTTGTTATCTGTATTGCCAGTTTTTTCCAAATTAATTTTAGATAAGTTAAGCCCTGCATTTATACCCACAATAAATTTCTTACTTGCTTTTCTTAGCTTATCTGCCTCCTTATTTTGTACAGGTTGCGAATATTTTTTAATATTTTCTTTTGGTAGATCCCACGTGGGGCTGTATTCTAAAGCTTTTTGAAAAAACTGAATTGCTATTATTGTATTTTTCAATTGCACATTTACCAAGCCTTTTGCGTTGTATAAATAAGCAGCTTCGGGCTCGTACAGTAAGGCTTCATCAAGTAGTTTATTTAATTTTTGTGATGCATTATTTCCTGGTAAACTCTTTTTGGAAAGTTCATCCATTACTGTTAGATATGTTTTTATATTTTGTAAATGTTTTTCGTAAGGGGTTTTAAGGTCGCTATTTAAAAGCAACTGTTCGGTTAGCGTTATCCCTTTTTGATACATAGAATCATTAGCATTCCCCTGAAGGCTTTTATTCAATATATCCTGAATTTGGTTTAATAAGCCAGCCATTAATTTACTGTTAGCACGATACAGCATTTCTCCTCCGGGTTTGCAGGCTTTTAATTTAGCGTAAAAGTTTATTGCTGATGCTGAACTCCCCATAAATAGATTCTGCGCAACAGCTTTATTAAAAAGGTTGTAATAGATAATGCAGGAATCATCTAAAAAAAATTGTTTTGGTATTGAAAAAAAAGTGTTCCCAGCCTTTTTATTCCCAACATGTTGTAAAGGAAAAATTCTGACTATAGCAGTAGAAAATTTATTGGGTCCTTCAAAAATGGGTTACTGTTTATTTGCAGTTTGCTGTGTTACATTTTCACCGGCATATCTTTCCAACTCTGAAATGGTAATTACAGAATCTTTATTTTGGTCAGCTTCTCCCTGTAAACCTTTTATTAAATAATATGAAAAAACGCCCCGTCCATTTCCCCATTTCTCATCTTCATAAGATAATTGCCCGGGTTGCGATGATAAAATCTTGATCTCATTTTTCCAAATAGAGCTGATAGCGCTTGCCGCAAACTCAGTGCCTTTAAGCCCTCCGGCAAGATTACCGGACCTGCATGCATCGGTGAACATAAAAATTTTCACTTCTTTATTTAAGAGCGTAACAAATATTTCTTTTAAAAAGTTAACGGGTATGGCACCTGTTATG
>JBKJLG010000317.1:0-3890 GCA_046596995.1 Chitinophagaceae bacterium | reverse complement strand
ATAGACTTTGCTGTAGATGGAGCACAAAGAATGAAAACCCTTACTTCCGACCTGCTGGAATATTCCCGTATAAATTCTGTTATTGAACTGCATACTCCAGTGGATATGGATGATAGTGTTAGTAAGGCAAAAAAAGCATTACATTATATAATCGAGGAATCTGGTACAACCATTATTGCACATAAACTTCCAGTAATAAATGGTAACGAATTACAATTAACCCGGCTGCTACAAAACCTTTTCAGCAATGCAATAAAGTACCGTAGCGCAAAGTCTCCTGTTATAATAATAGATTGTAAAGAAGAAACGGAAGAATGGATTTTTTCAGTAGAAGATAATGGTATAGGCATACCCGAAAAGCATTATCAAAATATATTTATTATTTTTAAAAGGCTGCATGGCAAAAATGAATATACGGGTACAGGAATAGGACTGGCAATTTGTAAAAAAATTGTTGAACTCCATAATGGGAAAATATGGTTGCAATCTATCCCTGATAAAGGCACTACCTTTTACTTTAGCATTTCCAAAAATTTAACCCCAAATACACCAGGGGAAAATAATTTAAAAAGCATGAATCCAATTTCTAATGTAAACTTCTAATATTTCTTATGTATCAATTTCAAAGCGAAATATCAATTCTTATTGTAGATGATAATATGGGAGACCAAATATTACTGGAAGAGAATTTAAAAGCAACCACACTCCCGTTAGGTGAAATAATAAAAGTTTTTACACTTACAGATGCCATTGCATTATTAAACAAACGTTCTTTTGCCTTAATTTTTTTAGACCTTTTTTTACCTGATAGCAATGGACTAGACACATTTGTTGAAATAAATAAAAAATTCCCCTACCTACCCATTATCATTTATTCCGGATCGCTTGACACAAATGTATCCCTTA
Organism: Chitinophagaceae bacterium; assembly: GCA_046596995.1. GTDB lineage: Bacteria > Bacteroidota > Bacteroidia > Chitinophagales > Chitinophagaceae > Ginsengibacter. The sequence goes on along the minus strand of JBKJLG010000317.1, from coordinate 2,984 downwards.
ATGCAATTTCGCTTGGCGCCCAGGATTTTTTGATTAAAGGAGATCAAGACGAAAAATTGCTGGAAAAATCAGTTAGATATAGCATTGAAAGAATTAAAAGTATGGAAGCCCTAAAGGCGAGCAATGAGCGTTTTAATTTGGTGAGCAAGGCAACAAATGATATGGTTTGGGATTGGGACCTGGTAACCGGTCACGTGTACAGAAATGCTGAAGGGTGGAAAAAGATATTTAAAAACACCACTGATATTCCTATAAATTCTGATAAAGTATGGGAAGAAAGATTACATCCTGAAGACAAGATAAGATCTAAAAAATTGTTAGCAGAAGCACTTAAATCTGATAAAGATTTTTATGAAGCTGAGAACCGGCTGCAAAGAGATGATGGCAGCTATGTATATGTTTATGATCGTGGCTATATTATCAGAAATAAGGAAGGTAAACCGACAAGGCTTATAGGCGCATCGCAGGATATTACCGAACGAAAGGTGGCAGAATTGCAAATAATAGAAACCAATTTAAAATATCAGGCAGTTATTGATAGCCCGATGAATGGCTTTGTACTATCAGACAAAAACGGAAATATTATTGATGCAAATGAAACAGCCTGTAAAATGTTTGGTTTTACTAAAAAAGAATTATTGCTCTTAAACCGAAAAGATATATTAGAAATAAATGACCCCATTTTTATCGAGGCTATGAAAACCCGTAACAAAATAGGGATCGCAGATGCAGAAGTAAATGGTATCAGAAAAAATGGCGAACATTTTCCAATGGCATTCGTTTCTTCAAGATACATCAATGCAAATGGTGAAGAAAGAAGAAGCTCGCTATTAACAGATATCACTGAAAGAAAAATTGCTGAAAAAAAAGTTTTAGTAAGTGAGCAGCGCTTTAAAGCGCTGGTACAAAACAGTGGGGATCTTTTAGGCATTTTAGATAATGAGGGCAATTACTTATATGTTAGCCCTACATCAAAAAAAATTCTTGGTTTAGAACCTGAATATTTCTTAGGAAAAAGCGCATTTTTATTTATACACCCTGACGATATAGAATTAATGCAAGCCATATTTTCACAATTAGAAACTGAAAAATTTATAAAAACTCCGCCCTATAGATCTAAAAACGCTGAAGGAGAATGGAAGTGGATAGAGAGCAGCATTACAAATCTTTTAGAGGAGGAAGGTATAAATGGGATTGTGGTAAACTCCAGGGATATATCAGAAAAAAAACTGGCAGAAGACGAAGCTGCCCAGGAAAAAATAATAAAACAAAAAGAAATTACAGAAGCAGTTATAACTGCACAGGAAAGTGAGAGATCTGAAATAGGAAGAGAGTTGCATGATAATATAAACCAGTTGCTTGGCGCCACAAGGCTTTATATTGATATGGGCAAAAGAGATGAAAAAAACAAAATATCTTACTTATCCAGCGCATCAACCTATACGCTTACTGCTATTGAAGAAATTAGAAAACTATCCAAAACGCTGATAACTCCGCTGATTAAAACAATAGGACTCAGGGAATCTATTGAAGATATAATTGAAGATATAACCGCGGTTCATTCGGTAAAAATAAAGCTGGTAAAAGATGCTTTTGATGAAGATTTATTAAACGAAAAATTTAAATTAAATATTTTTAGAATTGTTCAGGAGCAAATTAATAATACCTTAAAACATGCTAAAGCCAGGAATATTAAAATTACAATACAACAATCTGAAGTAAATGTTTTCATAAGTATTGAAGACGATGGAGTAGGTTTTGATACAACCGAACGTAAAAAAGGTATTGGCATATCTAACATTATAAGCCGTGCTGAGTTATATGAAGGTATCCTTACAATACAATCTTCACCAGGCAAGGGTTGTAAAGTTTCAATTGATTTTCCGTTGAGCAAATTATTACTGTCTCAACAGTAACAAAGGCTTTTATAAAAGGAATTTTTTTATCCCCTGTGTACAATTCTAATTAAATGTTTTAAAGTGAATAAAACCTTTTACTAAAAAGCTTATAAAAGAAAACATTTAGCAAAACCAATTCAAAACCATAAACAAAATCTTCTACCGGAATGGTAAGTACCCGAATGTTTAAATTTTCATCATTATTGTAAAGTACAACAGGCTCTGATATTCCTGTGCCTGTTAATATGCCATTCACAATAAAAAAAGGAATTAATAAAACTGCGTACACACTAATCATTTTGCCAAACCACGAAATTTTATAAATGAATTTTAAATAAAGGCATAAAAATGCTGTGCTGATAAAGGAAGCAACAGTATACCATTTATCCCAAAAAATAAGACCTGTAATTAATAAAAATAATGATAAACAGATACAAAAGATATTTTCTGCTCCCCGTTTCCATGAAAGGTTGTAAAATTTATCAAGGCAAAAAAAAGTGAATACACACGAAAAGGGTATGCAGATAAAAAATAATACCTCTTCTACAGGAAGGTTTAAGAAAAATAAACCCGTTATGTATCGGGGATTAAAACTCCAAACATTAAGACGTGTAAATAAAGCATCCCAAATTATAAAAATGAATGTTACCACAAAAGAGGCTGCAAAAAAGGCCTTCCAGGTTTTATAAAATTTTATTTTAGGGTGAAAAGAAAATATAAACGGAATAATAATGGTAAAAAAATCAATCAGTAAATAAAGAAATTTCATGAAGGGCTTTTAGTTTGCATATCACGAAAAAACTTAAAAGGTATCCAAAGCATTCCAAAGCATTCTCCCTCTTCTTTATTGATATGCTTATGGTGTACTTTATGTGCACGGCGGATGGCTTTAAGATATGCGTTATCAGAATTTCTGAAAATTCTAAACCGCTGGTGGATAAATATATCGTGAACAAAAAAGTAAGTCATGCCATATAATGTGATTCCCAATCCTGTCCAGAACAGATAATTGTAATCGTTTTTCATTCCGATAAATAAACCCAGGATACCAGGAAGGGCAAATATTAAAAAGAAAAAATCATTATG
>JBKJLG010000279.1:0-3697 GCA_046596995.1 Chitinophagaceae bacterium | reverse complement strand
TGGAAGAAGCAATGCAGGCAATGCAGCAATTACAAACGGATAAGTTGCTGGCAAAAGGAGAGACCAAGCAATTTCATGTTAAGCTTTCAGGTATTTTTAAAAGATTTATTTCACGCAAAACAAACAGGGATATGCTGAACCTTACATCATCTGAAATGCTTGTTGATGTTAAGGATTTTTTTTCTCCCAATGAAATTTCATTGCTGGCAAATTCGCTTCGCATGAGCGATGCAGTAAAATTTGCAAAATATATTCCGCCGCAGGCGGAGAGTGAAGCAGCCATGGAAAATATGAAAGAAGTTATACGCCAGGCAGACAGGGCAATCATAAATAATATATCTTAAAAAACAATTTTTTGATTTTAGATTATTTTAAAAATATCACTTTTGGCGCACCACAGTTCTTTTACCTGTTTGCGATAATTCCTATATTAATATTCTGGCAATTTACAAAAGCCGGTAAACAGCAGGCATCCGTTAGTATATCATCTATAAGTGGATTGAAAAACATTTCTTCTTTTAAAAATATTTTTTTACACCTGCCTTTTGTTTTACGGCTGTTGGCATTGAGTTGCATTATTGTTGCGCTTGCAAAGCCCCAGCTTAAAAATGCTGAGCAAATGGCCGAAGGAGAAGGGATAGATATTATTTTATGCATTGATGTTAGCGGCAGCATGACGGCACAGGATTTTACACCCAACAGGATGGAGGCTGCAAAAAAAGTTGCCGCAGATTTTGTTGATCAAAGACTTACAGACAGGATTGGTATCGTAATTTTTTCAGGCGAAAGTTTTACACAATGCCCGCTAACAACTGACCATGCAGTTTTAAAAGCCCAGATTGAACAAATAAGAAATGGATTGCTGGAAGATGGCACTGCCATTGGATCAGGGCTTGCTACTAGTGTTGATCGTTTGCGCACAAGCAAGGCAAAAAGCAAAGTGATTATATTATTAACTGATGGCGTAAACAATGGCGGGTTGATAGACCCTACTACAGCAAAAGAAATAGCAAAGGCATTTAATGTAAAAGTTTATACCATAGGTGTTGGTACAGATGGTTATGCAAGAACACCAGTAAATACCCCCATGGGTGTTGTAATACAAACTGCAAAAGTTGCCATTGATGAAAAGCTGCTAACCTCCATATCCAATGAAACCGGCGGAAGATATTTTAGAGCTAAAGATAATGCCGGGCTCAAAAATATTTACAATGAAATTGATAAACTGGAAAGATCAAAAGTGCAGATCACTACTTTTAATCGCTATACTGAAAAATTTTACCCCTTTGTTTTAGCTGCCTTGCTTTTTCTTTTTTTAGAAGTATTATTAAAATTTACTGTGTTTAAAAAATTCCCATAGCCCCCCCTCCAAATCTCTCCACCTAAGGCGGATGACTTGCTAACACCCATAAATACTATTTTATTACTTTTTCAATCCTTTTTTTACTTCGTACTTCGTACATCTTACCTCGTACATCTTACCTCGTACATCTTATCTCATCTATCTAACTTAGTACATCTTACTTCTTACATCGTACATTTCAAATAACTTGCACCAATGAAGGCTACAGTGTATAAATCTACAGGCAGTTGGTATGTAGTTAAAAATGATGAAGGAGAAACATTTAAAGCCCGTATAAAAGGTAAGTTCAAAATAGATAATATCACCTCTACCAATCCTATCGCAGTAGGTGACTATGTTGAAGTTGAAATGGAAAATGCAGGTGAAGCATCTGTTGTGATTAATAAGATAATTGAAAGAAAAAATTATATTACCCGGCAATCTCCGCACAACCGTAACCAGCATCATATTGTTGCCTCTAATCTTGATCAATCATTATTATTTGCCACTTTAAAAGATCCCAAAACTTCCCAGGGATTTATTGATCGTTTTCTTATTACCTCAGAGGCATATCAAATAACATCAATAATTGTATTTAATAAATATGACCTGTATAAAAATAAGGAACTGGAAAAATTTGAGGAGCTGAAAAATATGTATGAAGCCATTGGTTACAAAGTGATGGCTATGAGTATAGAAAATAATACCGGTGTAGATGAAGTAAAAAATCTTTTAAAAGATAAAGTAACCTTGCTTACCGGCCATTCCGGTGTAGGCAAATCATCTTTTATAAATATTATATTTCCACAGCTTTCACTTAAAACACAGGATGTAAGCGGCTGGAGCGGAAAAGGCTTGCATACAACAACCTTTGCAGAAATGTTTGACTTGCCTATGGGTGGTAAAATTATTGATACTCCCGGCTTGCGGGAGTTTGCCTTGATGGATATTCCTAAAGAAGAATTATCTCATTATTTTCCTGAGATGAGGGCAGTAATGAATGCTTGCCAGTTTAACAACTGCATGCACATTAATGAGCCGGATTGTGCAGTAAAAACTGCCGTAAACAATGGAGGTATAGCAACGGACCGGTACGTTAGTTATTTAACTATTCTGGATACAATTAAAGATAAAGCGTGGTAAATTTTTTATTAACCATCAGCCATGAGCTGTATCTTAATAAGCCCTGCTCTCTAAAAAACTGGCAATTTCCATTACAGCATTGTTCTCCTTTCTTTTACCCTTATGGCTTTGGGGCATAATAGAAACGCCGTTAAAAATGTTGTAGTGTAAAGTGAGGTAATGATTTTTGTATCTAAAATCCCAGTCAAGTGTATCAGCATCATCTACCTGGTTTAAAAATTTTATTTTTAAATCGTCAGCTAATGTATCAGCTATCAAATAAAATTTTGAAATGCCGCAATTGTCATCAATTACAGCTTCGGTGCCGCCGTAATTGGTTTTTAAATGGTAACACATAGGGTGGTTTTTTTATTGTTTTATAGATATTGAATACAAATATTAATAAGTAAATTTTCTTCCTTTCCATTTGGCTTTGCTTGCGGCCTTTAAAGATTTTGGATCACCTGATGCAATTTTTTCAGCTCCTATATTTCTTCCGTCAGTCGGGCAACCATATTTTACATTTTTTCTAAAAAGTGAGCAGCCCGCAAGGATGTATGTAATCATCAATAGAAAAATTATTTTTCTCATATTATTAAAATAACTCACTTTAATTTAATTGACTCATGATCTTGGTCATCCTTCCGTTCTGTCAACTTAAATCTAACAACTGTCAACTTTATTTAAACCATTCCGCATACATCACATAATTATCAGCTATCCTGTTTATCTCCCCGCTTATCATCTCTTCAGGAATATTTTTTACCTTTTTTGCCGGCACGCCTGCATAAATACTTCCGGGCTCCACAATTGTATTTTCCAGCACCACAGCACCCGCCGCAATAATAGAGTTGCTGCCGATGTGTGCATTATCCATTACAATTGCACCCATGCCAACCAAAACATTATCATCTATAACGCATCCATGTACAATCGCATTGTGCCCGAGGCTAACATTATTTCCAATAGTGGTCTTAGCCTTTAAATAAGTACAGTGAATGATTGCGCCATCCTGCACATTTACTTTATTTCCCAGGCGAATACTATTTACATCGCCCCGTATCACCGCATTAAACCAAACACTGCAATCATTACCCATAATTACATCCCCGCAGATGGTTGCGTTAGGCGCAATAAAACAATTGTTTCCAAACGTTGGCAGTATTCCTTTTACCGTTAGTATAAAACTCATTTTTTATTTTTTTTTGGTTACATACATTTTTTCTTCACTCA
>JBKJLG010000178.1:0-11009 GCA_046596995.1 Chitinophagaceae bacterium | reverse complement strand
GTGCCAAAAGTTACTCCGGAAGATATTAATTGTTTTTCCTCTTTTATATGCAGTGCTTCGCCTTCAAACCTGTAGCCCATTCTGTTTGAATTGTTTGAGATCGCATATTTATTTTTTGTGAAATTTTCTATTGCATCATTGCTTAGCCAATTCCATTCATTTCCTTTTATAAATCTTATTTCTTTTTTTGAACGTACAGTTTCTGTAGCTATCCAGGGCAAAGTATATAAATCTTTTTTTGATGTTCTTTTAATTTCTGTATTTTTTATCAATTCAATTTCATCTTCTTTTTTTAATGCTCTTCCTTTGTATCCCCCGGCAAAAGCAACAATGTTTGTGCTGTAACTGTTTAACCATTTTTTTAACCGGAAATCATCAAGTGTTGCCAAATAACAAATGCTTCCTGAAATTTTTTTTCCGAAACGCAATACAGTTTTTTTATTCACAAAAATGGGTTGATGCAGTGGTATTGGTTTTTGATTAATTGTTGGGGAGAAATCGCCTCCGGTTATACAGATAATCATTTCTTCGTCAAACCAAATGGTTGCTGGGGGAAAATACATTTCAATAACAGGAGCATTTAAATCTTTTCCCAATAAGGCATTTGCCAGCTGTGAAGAAAATTTATCCATAGCACCGCCAGGATTTATCCCAAGGTGCTGATAGCCATAACGCCCCTGATCCTGTATGGTATCTAATATTCCTGCTTTAATAATTTTTAAACTCATCTTCTGTTATTGAATAAAATTCTATTTCATCACCGGGCTGTAATAAAACAGGATGATCTTTTTCTTTATCAAAAAGTTTTAAGGGTGTTTTGCCAATTATTTGCCAGCCCCCGGGAGAGTCAAATGGATAAATACCCGTTTGTAAACCTGCGATACCTACCGAGCCTGCTTCTACAACATTGCGTGGTTGGTCTTTTCGGGGCATGGCTATTTTTTCTTCAACTTCACCCATGTAAGCAAACCCCGGTAAAAAACCAATCATGTAAACCCTGTAAGTTTTTGAAATATGTATGCGGATAATTTCAGTGTGGGACAATTTTTTTTCTCTTGACATTTCATTTATATCCGGTGCATATTTATCTGCGTAGCAAACAGGTATTTTTATTTTTTGATGAGAAGGAACTATGGGTGTAGTTTCTTCTTGGTCAATTATTTTCTTTATTTCTCCTGTAAAAAATAATAGAACATCCACTTGTTTTTTTTGCTGATAAAATGCAAAAAGATCATAGTGTATTGTTATGGAAGCATAGGCAGGTACAATATCTTTTACAAATTTTAATGAGGCATTTTTTAAGCTTTTGAATAATTGTATTACTTCCTTATTAACTTTTTCATCAATTACTTCCTTAAAATTTATTATTATAGCAGTGTCGCCAAGCGGGGAAATTGAAAAGTTATTTTTCATAATAAATAGTTACCACCTCAGGCTAGCTTGTACAACTGGACCGGTTGGCTCCAGCCTTTTAAACTGGCAGTTGCCATTAATTCGATTTTTAAATCTGTTAACGCAGCAGCATTATAAGCATCTTTTGAAACAAGAATTTGTGATTGTAATTGCTTGTTATATTGCTCAATTCTTGCAGCCAAAATAACTACGCCGCCTGTAATAGAATATTCGCTTTTTAAATTAGTGCCTATGTTGCCTGTAACAGCATTGCCACAGTGTATACCAATACCAATTTTAAACGGATACATGTTTCCTTTTTTTATTTCATTTTCCAATCCCTCTTTAATTTCAAAAGCTGCTTTTATTGCATGGCGTGCTGGGTTTTCAATGTTAAAAGGGGCGCCAAAAGTAATCATGCAGCCATCGCCTAAAAACTGGTTAACTATACCCTCGTATTTGTGCACTATTTCAGTTACTACACCAAAGTATTGGTTTTGAAATTTTACAATATCTTCAGGAGTCTGTGTTTCTGCATACACAGTAAAATCTCTTATATCAATAAACATTACACTTACAAACCTTACCTCACTGGGCATTTTGCCATCTTTATCCAAAAGTTCTGTAGCAACTTCTTTTGATATTTGCCGGCTGAATAAATTAAAAAGTTTGTTCTCATCTTCCACTAAGTCAATGGCACGCATTATGCCTTTTTTTAGTTGATTTGCCATAAACGCTGCAGCCACACCCGACGAAAAAAGCATAACACCTGTAGCGTAAATAAAATATTTATTGTAGATGAGTTCTTCAATAGCAGAAGTATCATTTAAAGATTGCCTTTCTATTAAATGCACAACGGTATATGCCACTGCTGCAATTAAGCCCGTGGCTATACTTATTATTTTATCCAGATAAAAACAGGATAAAAACACCAGCAGATAATACAAGCTTAGCAGGATAATGTCAGAAACCATAGATGCTTTTTTAAAGTACGCAGCGTACAAATAAAGCATAATGGTTATAAGCACAAGTTCTACAAATGCCGTTATATATTTAAAAACCGGATGAGAAGATTTAAATTTTTTTATTCTGTAATTTAATATTCTGTTGGTGGCAAATTCATATACAAATAAAATAAAAAGAAAAGCAAGGAGAATTACCGGCAGCGGATAATTGTCAATTGATTTGTTTTGGTTATTGATAATTAGGTTGATGCATAAAATATAAACAAAAGTAAAAAAAGTGTAAGATGCCAGTATTGCGGCTCTTAGTTTTTCACTTTGTAAAGTTTCCCATTCAAACTGGCGGGTAAATGCAGCCGTAATTTTCATTAAATTATAATATTAAAAAATTATTAAGATTTTATTTCAACCGGCTCAGCTTGTACAACAGGGTCAACATTTCTTTTACTATACACTTCAAACTTATTTAAAACCCATAAAGAAAGCAGAAGCCACATTAAGCCTACTGCAAAACCTGCCAATACATCGCTGGAATAATGCACTCTTAAATAAACCCGGCTGCTTCCAATAATTATTATCAGCAAAGCAAGTAAAATGGTCAATGTCCATTTTAGCCAGGTTTGTTTTATGTTTTGCCATACAATAAAAATCAGCAATCCGTAAAAGGTTATACTCATTAATGCATGCCCGCTCGGGAAGCTGTAACCCTTTGCAGCACGCAGTAAAGGTGTTAATGGCCTATCTCTCTGAAAAAACATTTTTAATAAAAACATAAGCAACAGACTGCTTATTGCTACTACCGGCACTTTTATAGAATACCATCTGTGTTTTTTTAAAAATAAAAAATATGCAATTAAAATACAATTTGCAGGAATTAAAAAAGTATGGGTTCCCAAAAAGGTAAAAAACTCCATAACGTTGGTGTTTACATCATTTACCTGTTTGGCTAAAAAAGTAAATGCATCCTGATCAAAATCTGCCTTCTTCTCTTTAAAAATCATATTGGCTATCGAGATAAATGCAAACAGTGCCCCGCTGAATACCAATAGCAGCACAATAACTTCTACAGATAAAAGTGCAAACCCTGCAATTATCTTTTTTATCCCATACCTAACATGTTTAAGCATACTTTAAAATTAACGATAAACTATTCAATATTCAGTTGCTGATATGCAATCAACTATATATTTGTATAAACATAGTTTTATCAGCAGTGTAAATTCAATATTAACCAGCCCAATAGAGTATTTAAAAGGTGTTGGTCCGCAAAGGGCAGACCTTTTAAAAAAAGAGCTCGGCATTTATACCTTTAAAGATCTGCTGGAGTTTTTCCCATACCGGCACATTGATAAAACACAGATAATAAAAATTGCAGATATTTCTCCAGTAACTGAATATGTGCAGGTAAAAGGAAAGCTTACCCAATTTGATATAATGGGGGAAAACAGGGGAAAGCGTTTGGTGGCCTATATAAATGATGGCACCGGTGAACTTGAATTGGTTTGGTTTCAAGCAATAAATTGGATAGAAAAAAACTTAAGCATTGGCACTAATTATCTTGTATTTGGCAAAGCCGGATTTTTTCTAAACACTCCTCAAATAACCCATCCTGAAATGGATGTGCTAGAGACAGAAGATGCATCTGTCAAAAATTTTCTTGATCCTGTTTATCCCAACACAGAAAAATTAAAAGCAAGAGGACTTAGCGGCAAGCAAACAGGCAAGCTTACCTATAATCTTTTCATGCTATTAAATGAAAAAGAATTACCCGAAATATTGCCATCGCCACTTATTGATCAGTTCAAATTTATATCCCGATACAAAGCATTTAAGCAAATACATTTTCCTGCCAATAACGATGAACACCAGGCTGCTGTAAGAAGATTAAAATTTGAAGAGCTTTTTCTTTCACAATTGCGGTTGGGCATGTTACGCAGTGAGCGGCATCATTTCTCCAGGGGCTTGTTATTTAATAAAGTAGGTGATCTTTTTAATATTTTTTATAAAGATTACCTGCCGTTTACTTTAACCAATGCACAAAAAAGAGTTTTAAAAGAGATAAGAAAAGATGCAGGCAGCGGCAGGCAAATGAACCGCCTCTTACAGGGAGATGTGGGTAGTGGAAAAACAATGGTGGCATTATTAATCATGCTGATAGCGGCAGACAATCAGTTTCAAAGTTGCCTGATGGCGCCAACTGAAATTCTTGCGCAGCAGCATTTTGCCGGCATAACACATTTATTAAAAGATATGCCTGTAAATATTCGCCTGCTTACCGGCTCATCATCTGCAAAAGAAAGAAAAGAAATTTTAGAGAGGTGTGCATCAGGAGAATTGCATATTCTTATTGGTACACACGCTGTAATTGAAGATACTGTACAGTTTAAAAATCTTGGATTAGCAATTGTTGATGAGCAGCACAGGTTTGGGGTTGAGCAACGAGCACGGCTTTGGAGAAAAAATGAAATCCATCCGCATATATTGGTAATGACGGCAACCCCAATACCCCGTACACTTGCGCTAACTGCGTATGGTGATCTTGATTATAGTGTGATGGATGAAATGCCCCCTGGCAGGCAAATAATCAATACCGTTCATAGGCATGATAGAGCAAGGCCCCAGGTAATGGATTTTATAAAAGATGAAATTAAAAAAGGGAGGCAGGCTTATATTATTTATCCGTTGATTGAAGAATCAGCAAAGATGGATTATGAAAATTTGATGAAAGGATACGAGGAAGTGAAAGCATTTTTTCCTGAACCGGCTTATTGGATAAGTATGGTGCATGGCAGGCAAAAGCCAGCACAAAAAAAAACCAACATGCAGCGCTTTGTAAATGGCGAAACACAAATTATGGTTTCTACCACAGTAATTGAAGTTGGGGTAAATGTGCCAAATGCCTCGGTAATGGTAATTGAGAGTGCTGAAAAATTTGGATTAACGCAATTACATCAGTTGAGAGGAAGAGTAGGGAGGGGGGCTGAAAAAAGTTTTTGCATTTTACTTACCGGCAACAAAATTAGTGCAGAAGGAAGGCAGCGCTTAAAAATTATGTGCGAAACCAACGATGGTTTTAAAATTGCAGAAAAAGATTTGGAATTAAGAGGCCCCGGAGATATTGAAGGCACAAAACAAAGCGGCATACTCGATTTTAAGCTGGCTGATATTGTAAAAGATAAACAAATGCTACAGGTAGCTAAAGAAGTTGCAGAAAGGATTATTGAACAGGACATTGAATTAAATTTTCCGGAAAATGCTGTTTTAAAAAAGTTTATGCAGGCGCAGAAAGGCAAAACTGTGTGGAGCAAAATTTCCTGAGAAAAAACGAATGTTAAGATGGTATTAAATCAAAAAAGAAGGGAGTGCATATTAAACTGCTATGATCATTGTTTCGTAAATTTAGGGGCAGCTCTAATTCTATTTTATAAAAGGCGGAATTTTTAATTTCTACATCAGTAAAAGTTTTCTTTTGAAATTTATTAAATCAATCTCTTACTATAGTTTTTTATTAGCGGTAACATTTTTTGTAGGCAAAAGTGCGTTCTCTCAAATTGAGTTTATCGAGAATAAAGGACAGTGGGATAAAGAGGTAAAGTTTATGAGTGCTGCCGGTAATGGCGCCTTCTTTTTACAAAACAAAGGATTTACAGTAGTGCAGCATAACCAGGCTGATCTAGATAAAATGATTGATAAAATTCATGGTCATGCAACTGCACTAAAAAATGTAATTGAACAAAAAAGTGTAAGGTCTCATGCTTACAAAGTTGAATTTGTAAATGCCAATCCCAATGCGGAAATTATTCCTGATAAAGCTATTCAATCTATAAATAATTATTTTATTGGTAACGATAAAACAAAATGGGTCACCGATTGCCGCATATTTAAAGGCGTTACTTATAAAAATGTTTATCCGGATATCGATGTGCGTTTTTATTCAGATGCCACTTCCGGATTAAAGTATGATTTTATAGTTCACCCCGGTGGTAATATAAATAAAATTGCTTTAAAGTATAAAGGAACGGATGGTTTAATGGTTAAGAATAAGGAATTGATAATTAAAACCTCCTTAGGCGAAAACAAAGAATTATATCCTTATACATATGAGGTGGTTGATAACAGGCGTAAGGAGCTGGATGCAAAATATGTTGTAGATGGGGATATAGTTAAGTTTAAAGTAAATGATCACACCCCGGGTACAGGAATAGTTATTGATCCTACACTTCGTTTTTTTACTTATTCCGGCAGCACAGCTGATAACTGGGGTTTTACTGCTACGTATGGCCCTGATGGAAGTTTTTATGGAGGCGGTATATCTTTTGGTACAGGATTTCCTGTTTCACCAGGTGCTTTTCAAACATCTTATAAGGGTGGTGAATTCGATATTTCTATAATAAAACTTTCGCCTAACGGCAGAAACCGAATGTATGCTACTTATATTGGAGGTGGTGATCAGGAACAGCCACACAGTTTGTTTGTAGATCCTCAGGGAAATCTAGTAATTGCAGGTCGCAGCAAATCTTCGGATTATCCTAAAACCTCTGCGTTAGGCGCCGGAGGTGATTGGGATATAGTAGTTACAAAATTAAGTGCTGCCGGAAATGCCATTATAGGCTCAATGAAAATTGGAGGTACTGGCAGTGATGGTGTAAATATTAAAGATAAAAGTAAAGTAGGAACACAATCACTAAATAGAAATTATGGTGATGATGCCCGAAGTGAAGTAATATTGGATGGGGCAGGTAATATTTATGTAGCTTCCAGTACCCAATCCACTACCAGTAATATTGCCAGTAATAATTTCCCAACTACCCCAGGGGTATTTCAACCTAACCCCGTTGGTAGCACAGTCCCATCTAAAAATCAGGATGCCGTTGTTCTTAAATTATCGCCGAATTGTAACATAATTTGGAGTACTTATCTCGCAGGTTCAGATAATGATGCGGCCTACGTGTTGGCATTATCCAGTAATAATAATTTATATGTTGCAGGAGGAACGGAAAGCGATAATCTAAAAGGAATTTCCACAAATGCATTAAGTGCGGTCTATAACAAAGGAATTGATGGTTTTATAATTCAATTAACTGCGGATGGTACAAATGCGACTAGTGGTACATATTTAGGTACTGTTGAAGCTGACCAGGTATATGGTATTCAAACAGACAAAGCAGGGAATGTATATGTTATGGGTACTACCGAAGGAAACTGGACTGTGCAAAATGCTTCCATTTTTGGTGCACCCAATTCAAAGCAATTTGTTGCTAAATTAAAACCGGATCTTAGCAGTTATATTTACTCCACCACTTTTGGTTCTGGTTCTGCCTTTCCAAATATTTCTCCTACTGCTTTTTTAGTTGACAGGTGTGAGAATGTATATGTCTCGGGCTGGGGAGGTAAAGCCAATACCATAGAAGGATATTCAACCGGCACCACCACAGGGATGCCGGTTACAACTACTGGTAATCCGATAAAAACGCAAACAGATGCATCCGGAAGCGATTTTTATTTTATTGTAATTAAGAAAGATGCTTCTTCTCAATTATTCGGAGGTTTTTTCGGACAGAATGATCCGGTAGGCAACAGTAATCCCCAAACATTTGGTGATCACGTAGATGGTGGTACCAGTCGCTTTGATAGTTACGGAGTAATTTACCAGGCATTGTGTGCTAATTGTAATAAATCTGTTCCATTTCCAGGCACTCCCGCAACATGGTCAGAAACAAATCAGGCCCAATCCGGCGGCTTATGTAATTTGGGAATGCTTAAAATTGATATGGAGTTTGCCGGGGTAGTGGCTGGTCCCAAGGCTTCTATAAGTGGTGTACCTTATGACACTTCTGGCTGCATTCCTTTAAAAGTTGATTTTACTGATACAATCCAAAATGCAAAAAGGTATGTTTGGGATTTCGGAGATGGTTCTCCTAAAGTAACTACAACATCAGCAAACATTTCTCACACTTATACAACTGTTGGAACATTTTTAGTTTCCCTGGTTGCAATAGACAGTACCACCTGTAACATTGCAGATACAGCATATTTACGAATTAAAGCAGGTGATAATGTTGCCAAACTTGGTTTTGTACCGCAAAAAACCGGTTTGTGTACAGATCTTTCTTACATATTTACTAATACTTCCACGGCTACCAGGGGAGTTTTTTCCTCCAATAGTTTTATGTGGGATTTTGGTGACGGCTCACCAAGAATAACTACCGGACCTTCACCTGTTACCCACACTTATGCAGGCCCGGGTACATATATTGTAAAATTAATTTTATCCGACACAGCATTTTGTAATTCCCCCGACAGTGTTAAAAAAACAGTAAGATTATCCCCCATTGTAAAAGCCCAATTTGTTACACCTGCAGAAGGTTGTGTTCCCTACAATGCAGTTTTTAACAATACATCTGCCGGAGGCTTAAGTTTCTTTTGGGATTTTGGAGATGGACAAACTTCAACTGATGATAATCCAACACATTTGTACACTGCTGTCGGCAAGTATACAGTAAAACTTTATGCCTTCGATTCTTCATCCTGCAACAAAATAGATTCAACACAGTTTACCATTTCGGTGCTTCCATTACCCATTGCTGCTTTCTCATATACGCCAGATCCGCCAAAGGAAAATACGTTCTTCCAATTTAATAATCAGTCAGTGGGTGCTATAAAATATTTGTGGCGTTTTGGAGATGGAGATTCTTCAACCTTGGCAAATCCAAGACATTTATTTAATGCAACAGATACATACAATGTTTGCCTTATTGCTACCAACAGTGCAGGTTGCAGCGATACAACTTGTATTGATGTTGATGCCATCATTCTTCCATTGTTAGATGTGCCATCGGCATTTACGCCTGATAAATTTGGAACCAACAGTATTGTAAGAGTACAGGGATTTGGTATAAAAGAATTAAGTTGGAAAATTTATAACCGCTGGGGAGAAAAAGTTTTTGAAACTACTACCCAGGCAATTGGGTGGAATGGTTATTACAAAGGAAAGTTGCAGCAAATGGATGTTTATACTTACACGCTCGATGCTCTATTTTCTGACGGTAAAAAAATTAGAAAAACCGGTGATATAACACTAATAAGATAAAAAATTTTCAATTAGCAGAGAACATATCTGCAAGTGAAACAAAATGAAAAATTTTAAATACATATTCTTACTTATAATTTATAACGTATTACTTATAACAAGTAGTAAAGGGCAGGATATTCATTTCTCACAGTTTTTTAATAATCCATTGCTTACCAACCCTGCAAATACAGGTTTTATTCCTGATGCGGATTATCGTCTTGGCGCTTCTTACCGAAATCAATATTCCGCAATAATGGCGGTGCCTTACAAAACAATAAGTATTTATGGAGATGCCCAGGTTTTTAGAAACAGGTTGGAGAATGGCTGGCTTGGTTTGGGAGGAGTAATTATAAGAGATGTTGCCGGCAGCGGCAGCCTTACTTCTACCAAAGCTTATGCCTCATTGGCTTACCACCAAATGTTGGGCAACAGCAGCTTGCTAACTGCGGGCTTCAATATTGGCTGGGCGAATAAAAGGATAGACCACTCTAAATTAAAATTCCCTGATCAGTTTGACGGAAAATTTTTTGACAACGGATTGCCAACCGGAGTTGTATTAAATAAAAATAATGTCAGTTATTTAGATGTGCAGGCAGGGCTTAACTATGCATATTTCCCCACAGAAAATGTTTATGTAAACGCAGGTTATTCTGTGCATCATGTTAACCGTCCGCTCGAAAGTTTTTTAGATGCATCTGCAGATACAACGAGAATTTCCATGCGCCATATTGGTTTTTTAAATGCTATTTTAAAAGTTAATGAAAATGTGATCATTAATCCAAACATATATTTTTCCACACAGGCAAAAGCAAAAGAACTTGTATTGGGTATGAACGCTGCGTACAACCTTTCCGGCGATGGATCAAAGCAATTATTGGGGGGCTTGTATTACCGTATGGGAGATGCAATAGTACCTACGGTTGGCTTTGAGTTAAATAATATACGATTTACATTTAGTTACGATGTTACCACTTCTGCATTAAAAAACTTTAACCGCATGCAGGGTGCAAGTGAATTTAATGTTTTGAAAAAAGGGTTTTATGATACATACAATGGCAATCGCAGGGAGACCATGTGCCCAACTTTTTAAACTACGCCTTTTGTTGGTTGGCATTTTTTAACTCTTTTTTCTTCATCTCAAGCTCTTCTTTCAACTTTTCTATTTCTTTCTTAAGCTCCTTTTTTTGTGTGTCTGACTTAGCTTTTTTTATCTCAATATTAATTTTATCTAAATCAATATTTTTTATTGCCTGTTCAACTTCTTTAGATATTTTATCCATATCAATCTTTTTTAAGGACTGCTCCACTTCCTTTAATATTCTATCCAGATCAATTTGTTTAATTGTCAATTCAGCCTGCTTTGATATTTTATCCCAGTCAATTTGTTTTATAGTTTTTTCCGCTAACTCTACACTTTTTTTGATGGTTTCCTCCAATCCTTTCGTGTCTATCTGAATATCTATATCATGATTTTTAGGTACTGTATCCAGTATAGATTTTTCTATGTGCTTATTGACTTTAGCAGAATCCTGGAAAGCCATTGCAGTAAATGCAAAAAGCATACAAATAAAGATTCCAAAAAA
>JBKJLG010000110.1:0-4013 GCA_046596995.1 Chitinophagaceae bacterium | reverse complement strand
AAAAAAATTTTAAATTATTTTTTGTTTGATTCGTTATTAAGTTTTGGCTTTATCTCCAGCCTAAGCGTTTTATTTTTTTCTATTGCTGCCCTTACTTTGCTGTAATAGGTTGCATTAAGTGCATCTTTGGTTTTGGCTGCGTTGTTCACTTCATTTTTTAATACCGTAACGCTTTCTCTCTGCAGGTTAGATGGGGCTGCTTCCTGGTTGCTGATAGCAGCATATACTTTTGTAATTCTTTCACGCAATCTTTCTTCATCTGCAAAAGTAGATGTTTGCTTTGTTGCCAAAAGATCTGCACGCAAAGTCTCCAGTTTAGTGTTGTATTCATTAATTAATGCAAGGGTTTTTTTATCAGCAATACTATCCTTTGCATTTTTAAGCATTTTTTGTTTTGTGTTAATATCATCTACCACCTGTGCCAGTTGCTCATGCAATGCATACAACTGTGTTGCTGACTGATATTGAAGTTGCCTGTCCTGTAAAGTGAAATCTTTATTGAGCGGATTGTGCACTAGTGTGAAGGGTGACGAATATTCTTTATTGCCCACTTTTAGTTTTACCGTATAGGTGCCAGGCATAACCATGGGTGCAATAAATCCTCCAAAATCCATTTTAGTGCCGCCAGTAGCGGTTTTGGGAGGGGTCATGCGTAAATTCCAATACACTTTATTTATGCCTTTTCTTTTACCTGCCGGCATTGATTGTACCAATTTATTATTGGCATCATAAATTTCCACTTTAACCTCGCCTGTTGAAACTTTATCTTTTAAATAATATTGTATAGGTGGAATAGAAGCAGGATTGCCTTCTGCCCAACCGCTCGTTACGGGAAAGCCGCCTCCGCCAAATAACCCGTCGGTTAGATTTACAGGCTTGTTCTCAAATACATGCACATCTTTTTCAATAATATCTTTTGTAAGATTGCGGATCGGTGAAATATCATCTACCACCAAAATGCCACGGCCGTGTGTACCTAAAATAAGATCGCTGGTAACAGGATGAATTTGTATATCTCTTACCAACGCATATTCAGGTATCCGGTTCTTCATGCGGAACCAATTTGCGCCTCCATCAACTGTGGCAAACAATCCCATTTCCGTTCCTAAAAAAAGTAAATCTTTATTTATAAAATCTTCTTTTATTTTATGGGCAAAGCCGGTGAAATCTTTATTGGTAAACATAGTCCATGTCTTCCCCATATCTTTTGATGCTGCCGCGTACGTTTTATGATCGCCATACATGTGATTATCAAAAGTTACATACAAAACATTTTTATCAAACTTTGATGGCTCAATACTGCTTACCCATGTTTGCGAAGGAATACCGGCTGAAGCATAATTGGCTGCAACATTCGTCCAGGTTTTGCCGCCGTTGAGTGTGTATTGCAGGTTACCATCATCTGTACCTGTCCAAACTAAATTTTCATCCAAAGGTGATTCTGCAATAGTAAATATGGTGCAATGGTTTTCTGCAGAAGTGTTGTCAGCACTCAATCCTCCGCTGTTCTCCTGCTTTTGCTTGTTTTTATTATTGGTGGTAAGGTCTGGAGAAATTCTTTGCCAGTTTCTTCCCTGGTCAGTAGTGCGATATAAATACTGGGAGCCCATGTACAAATTCTTTTTGTTAGCTACGCCTGTTACAATTGGGGTATTCCAGTTCCATCTTAATTTATCTTCACCTGCACCTTGCTGCGGCTGAATGTTTACTGATTTAGCAGTGGATTTATTTATTCTTCCCACATTACCACCCTGAGATTCTGCATATACTATGTTGGCATCGTTGGGGTCAGGCTGCACCCAAAAACCATCACCGCCATACAAAGATTTCCAGCTTGCATTTGTTATGCCGCCGGGGGCGGCAGAGGGTGCAATCCAGCTTCCGTTATCCTGCAGGCCGCCCATAATATTATAGGGTGTTTCATTATCAACTGCAACATGATAAAATTGCCCTACGGGTAAATTTTGTACAAAGATCCAGGTGGCGCCGCGGTCTAAACTAAAATACACTCCGCCATCTGTACCCAGGTATAATTGATTTGTATTTTTTGGATTTATCCAAAGGGCATGCATATCGCTGTGAAGCCATCCTCCCTCATCACTGGCATCTGCAAAAGAGTATCCCCCATCGTTGGAATATGAAAATACATATGCAGGACGATACACTCTTTTTGGGTCAATTGGATCAACCTGAATAGTGCTGAAATAGAATGGTCTTGCTTCTACATTTGATGTGGCACTTTTCTTTTTCCAGCTTTCTCCGCCATCATCAGAAATATACAAACCGGTTGCGGCAGCCTCAACTATGGCTATTAAATTTTTTGGTGAGCTGGGTGATAAAGCAAAAGCAATTCTTCCGAACGGCTTTGCCGGAAGACCATTGGTTAACTCCCTGAAATTTTTCCCCCCATCAGTGCTTTTGTACATACCGCTGCCATTGCCGCCTGAATTAAATGCATACGGCATACGCCTGAATTCCCATGTAGATGCATAAACTATTTCCGGATTTTGCGGATCAACAGATACATCAGCGCAGCCGGCCTTTTCATTTATGTATAATATTTTATCCCATGTTTTTCCGCCATCGGCAGATTTATATAATCCGCGATGTTTGCTATCGCTCCACAATGGCCCTGGTGCAGCTACATATATTATGTTTGAATTTTTAGGATCAATAACAATTTTTGCAATATGCTCTGTACTATCTAACCCTATTTTAGTCCAATTATCTCCGCCGTCCGTAGTGCGGTATAAACCGTTACCGATAGAAACGGAGTTACGCATGTTGCTTTCTCCCGTTCCTACAAAAACAATATTAGGTTTTGCCTGATCAATTGCAACAGCGCCAATTGACTGGCAGTATTTATCAAAAATAGGCTTGAAAGATGCGCCTGCGTTGGTGGTTTTCCATACGCCCCCGCCGGCAGTGCCTATATATAATGTTTTACCATCTGCTGCAACACCATCAATTGCGGTTATACGGCCGCTCATAGTGCCGGGTCCAAGCCAGCGGGCTTCCATTGTACCAAATGTTGCAGATGATATTTGCGCTGTGGCAGTTATGGAAATAAATAAAAATAATAAAGGAATAGTTGTCTTTTTCATGCTGTTAGTTTTAATAAAAAGTAATTTATATAAAAAAATCCCGCAAAAGCGGGATTAATCAAAATATTAAAATTTTTATTTGGCTGGTTTAAAAATATTCTCATCCACGGCTTTGTTGATCTCCACTTTAGAGATTACCAGTTCTCCAAATGGCAGCATGATTGACATTGGAATTAAAATACCTTCGGGTGTTTTTTGATAATTGCTAAGGTTAGTAGTTACATCAGTTTCTTTACCATTGGCTTTTTGCTTGGATATTACACGAACAATGTAATGGCTTTTAGGGTCAAAAAAAATGGTTTGGGTTTTACCGCTTTTAAGGGTTTCTTTTAATTTTAATGTTTCTACGCCATCTATGTCTTCTGTTCCCAGATATTCAATGGAGTGTCCTTTTGTTTTATAATCAATTAATGTACCCTGAACATCTAATTGCTCCTGGGCTTCTTTTAAATCATCAGCGGTTATTGGCTCAGGTGTTTTTTGGCCTTGAAAAGGCATAAAGTTCCACCCTTGTGCAGGCGTAACAATAGAATAGCCATTCATACCCATTACGCTAAGATCCTGGCGGCTCCCTTTTCCGTTAAGAACAGTTTGTGTAACCTCCACCTCAGCTCCCTGAACTGTAATAGTACCAGTAGTTATAATAGAATTTATTTTTTTCCAGGCATCGGCTCCGCCAATGGCTTCAATGTGTTTATTTACAATTTCATCAGCGTTTTGCGCAAAAGAAAAACTTAATGATGCAACTGCTATCAGTGATAATAAAAATCTTTTCATATAAATTAATTAGGGTGTGAAATTAAATCATTCTGATAGCGTAAAGATAATTTTAACAACTAAATTACCCCGTTTATAGACCTATCTTACCATTCATACACATCTCTCAAATATGCCTAATCTATAAGTTAT
>JBKJLG010000081.1:0-6734 GCA_046596995.1 Chitinophagaceae bacterium | reverse complement strand
CCTGCAATTACTTCTTCAATTGCATTTATATCAATAGTGCTGTTTCTTAATAATAAATTTTTAATTACATGCGCCAACATATCATCCGGGCGAACATTACTTAATGCTCCTCCATATTTGCCAACGGGAGTACGCAATGCATCAATTACATAAACTGAATTCATAAAAAAACAGGTTTAGCTGCAAAGAACGATAAATTCTTTCATTTCGTTAACACGCAAACCCTTGTTGCCATTAGTAAGTGATAAATGCAAAGCGTACCTTTGCCGAATGGACCGGAATGCAAAAAAGAACATCAGAAACCTCAGCCTGGAAGAGTTACAGGATTATTTTGCAACGTTAGGGGAAAAAAAGTTTCGTGTAAAACAGGTTTGGGAATGGCTTTGGCAAAAGCATGCCAATAGTTTTGAGGACATGTCCAACCTTAGTAAAGAATTACGAACCACTTTAGAAAACACTTTTACTTTGCCGGCCGTAAAATTAGATGCTTCCCAATATAGCAGCGATGGTACCATAAAAACCAGGTTTAAAACGCATGATCACCACTTTATAGAAGGTGTATTAATACCAACCGACAAAAGGAATACGGCATGTGTTTCATCACAAATTGGTTGCAGCCTTAGCTGTAAATTTTGTGCTACCGGTTATATGGAAAGAAAAAGAAATCTTGATTTTGATGAAATTTATGATGAAGTGGTTCTGTTGAATCAAATGTCAGAAAAAACATACGGCAAAAAATTAAGCAACATAGTTTTTATGGGCATGGGTGAGCCTTTATTAAATTATAAAAATGTTTTAAAGGCTGTAGAAAGAATAACAGCAAATGATGGACTGGCAATGAGTGCAAAAAGAATTACTGTATCTACCGCAGGTGTTGCAAAAATGATAAAGCAACTGGGTGATGATAAAGTTAAGTTTAACCTGGCGCTTTCTTTACATGCAGCAAACGATAAAAAAAGAAATGAGATAATGCCGATTAACGAAAGCAATAACATTGCAGCATTGATAGAGGCGTTAAATTATTTCTACGAAAAAACAGGGAACGATATTACGCTGGAATACATATTATTTAAAGGAGAAAATGATTCTATTAAAGATGCTGATGATCTTATAAAAATATATAAGCAGGTACCGGTTCATCTTGTAAACATTATTGAATACAACCCGATTGACGCTGCCGATTTTGAAAAGCCCGACAGAGACGACACCCAAAAATTTATGGATTACCTGGCACACCACCGTGTAAATGTTAGGCTTAGAATCAGCCGTGGTAAAGACATTGATGCAGCCTGTGGGCAGTTGGCCAATAAAGATAATGCACTTTCCAAAGTTGCAGAACTGGCTGATTAAATCTCTTTAACATAAATTTTGCTTACTGCATTAAACTACGTGTTTAATAAAACATCTATCATACATTAATAACTTTTAAAATTAATATATGAAAAAAATAATTGCAGGTTTATTCGCTTTTGCAGCCTTCACTTTTAGTGTAACCGCCCAAAATAATGATGATAAAAAAATGCACAGAGATCGTTCAGCACATCACAAACAAGGTGGCGACAAAGCGATGCATGAACTTAATTTAACTGATGCACAAAGGCAACAAATAAAGTCCATTAACAACGAGTTTAAAACCAAAATGGAAGCGCTGAGAAAAAATGAGAACATCACAGTTAAAGAATCAAAAACCCAGAGAGAGGCTTTAATGCAGGAAAGAAAGAATAGAATTTCTGCTATTTTAACACCGGAGCAAAGAACAAAATTCAGCCAAATGGGCGATATGCATAAAGGTGATAAAAAAGAATGGAAAGAAAAAAGAAAAGGGCGTGACGGCAAAGAAAAATTTAAAAACAGTTAAGTTCATCTTATAAAACTAATATCCTAAGCAGGCGGGCCATAAAAGGTTCGCCTGTTTTATTTTATCTTTGTGCCTCATTACTGTTGAAAAACAGCATAAAAATTTACATCATGAGCCAGGAAAGTTTTAAAAAATTTATCAACCCAAAAAATAATGCTGCTGTAAAAGAAAAATTTAAGCAGGAAAAGAAAAAGGCTAAAAAAGACAGAGCAGCCGCCATTAATAAAAGATTTGAAGAAAAAAGAGCGTTGCGTAAACAAGGATATTCGCCCAATGCGCAAGTTCCCATAGCCGCCGAAATAAAGCCCGATAAAAAGCAAAAATATCCGAAAGCAGAAAATAAGAAACCGCAAATCAGAAATCAGAAATCAGTAAATCCACCATCTAAACTACACACCAGCAATATAAAAACTGATGGTCCAAAACAAATGCCGCTAAATAAATATATGGCGCATTGCGGTGTCACTTCACGCAGAGATGCAATACCTATTATAAGAGAAGGAAAAGTTACCATAAATGGAAAAGTGATTACAGAGCCGGGCTATAAAATATCAGATAATGATGTGATTGTATTTAACGGTAAAAAATTATTTGTAACCAAAAACCAGGTATATATTCTTTTAAACAAACCAAAAGATTATATCACAACTACCGATGATCCTCAAGGAAGAAAAACGGTACTGCAATTAATTAAAAATGCAACCGCTGAAAGAGTTTATCCCGTTGGCAGATTGGACAGAAACACTTCAGGCGTATTAATTTTTACCAATGATGGTGAGCTTACACAAAAACTTACACACCCAAGCTACCTGGTAAAAAAAGTTTACGAAGCAAAACTTGATAAACCCTTAACCAAGGCTCATTTTGACCAATTGGTAAATGGCGTAAAGCTTGATGACGGCGAAATGCATGCAGATGTTTTAGCTTATGCTGATGCAAAAGACAAAAGTGTAATTGGCATTGAAATACATAGCGGTCGCAACCGCATTGTAAGAAGAATGTTTGAACATTTGGGTTACGAAGTGAAAGGGCTTGACAGGGTGATGTATGCCAACCTTACTAAAAAAAATGTAGACAGGGGAACATGGCGTTTTTTGAGCGAAAAAGAAATACGCTTATTAAAATACATGAATGCAGCCTCTAATAAACCTTTTACAAAAGAAATAAAAGACTTAGATGATTAAGCAGCAAAATAAAATTTCAAATACACTCTTTAAAAAGTTAGATATAATTTTTGAAAACGAACAATTTGTTGCGGTAAACAAACCTCCCGGTTTGCTTACCATACCCGACAGGCATGATGATGTATTGCCTTCTCTTTATAAGATGCTGCAGCAGAAATATGGAAAAATATTTATTGTTCACCGCCTTGACAGGGATACAAGCGGCATAATTATTTTTGCCAAAGACGAGTCCACACATAAATATCTTTCACAATTATTTGAGCAGAGAAAAGTTGAAAAATTTTACCTCGGAATAATTACAGGCGAACTGCAAAATAAAACGGGAAGTATTGAAGAGCCTATTGCAGAGCATCCTGTACACAAAGGGATGATGGCGGTTAACAAAAAAGGCAAACCATCAAAAACCGATTATGAAGTATTAGAAAACTATGGCTTGTACTCACTTGTGAAATTTCAAATTCACTCTGGCAGAACCCACCAGATAAGGGTGCACATGAAACATTTGGGTCACTCACTTGCCTGCGATGAAATGTATGGCAATGCTACACCGGTTATGCTTTCTTCTTTTAAGAAAAAATATAAATTGAGTGTACACGACGATGAAGAAAGACCAATGCTTAACAGGCTGGCGCTACATTCATCTCAATTAATTTTTAAAGATGCAAAAGGGCAATCGCATGATCTTATTGCAGCGTTGCCAAAAGATATGAGAGCTCTGTTACAGCAATTAAAAAAAACCCGACATTAATTTTTTATAACAGCTTAGTAAGGATAAACAAATCAGGAATTCAATCTACTTAAATTTCCCGGCTGCTCTTGCAACACTGTCTTTTCCAAAACGGTTTTTAACATCATCAATAGCTTTGTATAATCCGGCTTTTTTTTCAGTATTGCCAAAAAGATTTGTTTGAATAGCGTTGTTTGTCAGTTCGCTCAAACGTACACCCAGCAAGCGTACAGGCATACCCTTTTTATACAATTTATTAAATAGGTCTTTTACTACAGGTATCATTTCATCTTCTGCGGCCGTATAAGGCATTGTGGTTTGGCGTGATGTGGTTTCAAAATCAGGATAGCGGATTTTTACTGCGATGCAGCCGGCCACTTTTTCATCTTCCCTTAATTCAAAAGCAATTTTTTCGGTCATCCTTACAATTTCGCTCATTAAAAATTTGGTATCAAGCACATTTTCATCAAATGTATTTTCAGTAGAAATAGATTTTGCTTCGTGATACGGAACCACTTTAGAAGTATGAATGCCATGCGATTTATTCCAGAGATCAACGCCCCATTTACCCAACCTTTGTTGCAATTCCTCTGTATTGCTTTTGTGTATATCTGCAATAACATTTATGCCCATATATTTTAATACCTGCTCTGTTTGCTCACCCACTCCCGGAATTTTATTTACAGCAAGCGGCGCTAAAAATTCTTTCTCCTTGCCGAAAGGCACTTGCAGATAACCATTTGGCTTAGCCTCATTGGTTGCCATTTTTGCAACCATTTTATTATTTGCCAGGCCGAAAGAAATAGGCAGTTTTGTTTCATTAATTATCTGCTGGCGCAGATCAATTGTCCATTGCAGCGCATCAAAATATTTATCCATGCCGGTAAGGTCTAAATAAAATTCATCTACTGATGCTTTCTCAAATAATGGCGCTTTGGCTGCAATAATTTCTGTTACCCATCTTGAATATCTGCTATACTCTCCTCTGGTACCTTTTACAAATATTGCCTGCGGACAAAGTCGTTTTGCTTTAGCAGATGGCATAGCCGAATGTATCCCAAATTTTCTTGCTTCATAGCTACAAGCTGCTACAACACCACGTTCTGCGCCACCAACAATTACCGCCTTACCTTTCAAAGAGGGATTATTTAATATTTCTACAGAAACAAAAAATGAATCGAGGTCGAAGTGAGCAATAATATGTTGGAAAGGGGAAGGCATGAGGCAAATATCGTTCGTTTAAGGTATTCTTTATATTTGTATAAAAAGATATGGCATTACAAATGAATGCTTACCCGATAGGCAGAAACATCATGCATCAATTTCTTCTTGAAAATGATACAGAGGCAAAAAATATTACTTCAACACATATAATTGCTTGCAGAAACTCAAATGAAATAAGTATTCCATTGGTTGCTGAATTGACCTTAAATGATATAAAAAATATTTTGAGCCAAGCAGATTTGAGTTTTTCAGATTTTAAATATTACATACAACATCATTCTAATGATTTTAAATTCTTATAATAAGAGGTAGTATGAAATGTAAATCCTTTCTATGTGCAATATCTATTTGCTTATTTATAATTTCAATTAATAGCTGTAATAGCATATCAAAAGTTAAATTGATAATTGGGAAATGGAGGTATATTGATATTCAACCTTTTGATAAAACTAAGGACTCTATTTCAGAAATGCAGTCTTATTTTTATCAGGGAATGTTTCAAAATACTATATATGAATTTAATAAGGATAATACTTTTGATTATGAAAAACGAGATACTCTAAATGATAAAGGAAAAGATAATTTAAGTTTTCTATCTATGCATGGCACATATGAGATTTCCAAAGATGAAAAAAATATTATACTGCATATAAAATCTATTTCCGGTGTATCTATTCCAGGAGTAAGCAAAACCCAACAGCAAGTTATATTTGAGCTAACAGAAGAAAAACTAAAATTAATATTTGATGATTCTAATTCAGAGAAAAAAATACTGATTTTTGAAAAGATTTTATAACTCTACCTATAAATTTCAAGTAAACCATCCGGTAGCATTACAAAAACCTTCCTATTCCTTTTAATCTTATTTAAGTATTCTTGTTATATAATATGCCAGTTTTAAATTTTAAATTTGTTATATGCCGGAACTGGAAAAATATACAAATGATATTAAACAGCTTTGTATTGCACACAAAGTAAAGCGCCTATATGCCTTAGGTTCAGTTATCACAGATAAATATGTTGCAAACAGTGATATTGATTTTATTGTAAATTTTGAACCGATTAATTTAAATCAATATGCAGATAATTATTATGATCTAAAATTTTCTTTAGAAACTATTTTACGCAGACCTATTGATCTTCTGGAAGAGAAAGCCATAAAAAATCCTTACTTCCTGCAAGTGGTCGGCTGGACAGGAATTACAGGTAAAAATTTAAAAGAATTCGTGGAAAATAATTTACTTAGCCTTAAATGCAGGATCATCATACATCTTCTGACTAAAAAGATAATATTTTCCGTCTTTATAATTTTTCCAATAGCGGTTACCGAGCAGATCATAATATAATCTGCCATCAACGCTTTTACGGGCAACATTATCATTTACAGTAATTGCATTGGGTATAATATCTTTTTGCTTAGGGGTGTAAACTTTCTTTTTAGGTTTTTTAATTACAGGCTTAACTACAACAACATCTGTAGCAGGAGTAGTTTTTTCAGGGTTGTGCTTTCTGCGGCAACTTAATAGCATCATCATTATTACTATTGTACCATATAAAAAAAGTTTGGTCATAGAATTTTTTTCTATACTAATGAAAGCAAACAGGAATAATGATACTCCCTACTCTATTATTTTTCTGCAAGATATAGCTATCTTCATTTATAGGCTTGGCATAATTGAAGAAATGAATTTTATTGATAATAATTAAAAACTAAATCATGGAAAAACTACATTTTTCAACA
>JBKJLG010000034.1:0-2512 GCA_046596995.1 Chitinophagaceae bacterium | reverse complement strand
TACGTTTAATTCATCCCATTTTTCTTCAGCAGCCTCCAATAATTCTACGAGATCTTCTACAGGAAAAACCGTAATCATTTTATCAACCCACGCAGACGAGCCGCAACATTGGAGAAGGAAGGCTTTTTTCTTTTCGACTGGCAAGTGATCAAATTCTGCGATTGTCATAATAAGTTTGTAATCTATAGTTTGTAGCTAGTAGTTATCAATCCCTTTCTTATTTCTTATTTCTTATTTCTTATTTCTTATTATTTTACCCTTCCCCACAATCTCATCCGGCTTACACCTCCATCTGGAAAAAT
Source organism: Chitinophagaceae bacterium (assembly GCA_046596995.1). Lineage (GTDB taxonomy): Bacteria > Bacteroidota > Bacteroidia > Chitinophagales > Chitinophagaceae > Ginsengibacter. Next base: position 2,210 of record JBKJLG010000034.1, on the reverse strand, counting down.
AGACAAGCGTACATGCGTACATTCATTTTTATTTTCGCTTTCAAAAGTATGCTCACTATCTGCACTTAATTTTGTTTGTTGCAAAATGGTGAACCATTTTATATCCTGAGTTTGTAATTTAATTTCATCTTTCGGTAAAATATTACATGCTTCTAATAAAAAGCTGTCAGGATAATTGCCTTTAAAATGGCACGTGTCAATTAAAATTTTATCAATAATTGCTTTGTGCGCCAGCCTGACAATTACCCAATCACGGTTGTTGGGTGTACGGTTGCGCTTTGTTTCCCAACCATCTCCCATGTTAACTCCTCTGCCAGGCATGATTAAATTATCCATGTGAGAAAAAAACATATCGTTACACAAAACCGATTTTGCGCCGTTTATAGCTGCGGCTAAATCAATCGTTTCATTTTCATCAATAGCGTTCCAGTCTTTAAACACCTCGCCATAAACTTTTAATCTTGCCACGCCACCATCAGGAAAGATGTTCAATCGCAGGTGTGTAAAAATATTCCTGTCTTTTATTTCATAAAAATTTTGTGAGCCAGCTTTAAGCGGTGACTTTGGTAAAATTTCAATCCATTGTAATTTTTCAAGATCAGGATTTTCATCTGTAATGTTACAAGCTTCAATAGAGGCAAAGGGCGGGTGATTACCCAGAAAATGATTTGTGTCAATATCTACACCATGGATTTTTCCTGAAATCGCCAGTTGTATTATACACCAGTCATGCCCGGGAGTACGCTTGCGGCGTGATTCCCAGCCATCCATCCATTTTCCACGGTCAGTATATTTATCAGCAATAAAAGTTCCCCTGCCGGATTTAAGTAAATTTTCTTTTTCCGCAAAAAAATCATCACTGCATAATAAGGCTTTGCCGCCAAGCCGTTCAGCAGCAAGGTCTGTGAGTTTTGTAAATGCAGGTTGTACGGTATCCATATCAGTTTGCTAAAATTATTGTGCCTTTATTCAAATGTAAAAATTTTCCCTGTTTAAATTCATTATCGGGGGTGGCATTATCAAAAACTTTTTCTCCTGATAAATAAGTTTGCTCTACAATGCCAAAAAGGTTTTCGTTAAGGTAAGGTGTTATTTTATGCTTATGCTGAATAATATCTTCGGTTACTGTGAAAGATTTTTTTTCATCCCAGATGATTAGATCTGCAGTAAATCCTTTTTCAATTTTACCAATTGATTTTTGCTTACCGATAAGTTTTGCAGGGTTTTCGCAAAGCCATTTGGCAATATCATTTATAGAACAATGTTTTTCTTTTGCCTTAGTCCACAAAATTGGCAAGGCAAATTGCAAAGATGCTATTCCTCCCCAGGCTTTCATAAAATCTCCGCTTTTCATTTCTTTTAAATCAGGTGTAGAAGGCGAATGGTCAGTTGCAACAAAATCTATAGTGCCCTCTTTTAATGCCTGCCAAAGTTTATCATTATTTTCTTTTTCACGAATGGGCGGTGCACATTTAAATTCCGTTTGTCCGTCAGTAATCTGTTCCGAAGTAAAATATAAATAATGCTGGGCAGTTTCAACTGTTAGTGGTAAGCCTTTTTGTTTTGCAATTTTTATTTGCTCAATCGAGCTGGATGATGAAAGATGAACGATGTGTGTGCGGCAATTAAACTCTTCACACAAACGTATCATCAATGCAATGGCATCATCTTCCCATTTACGGGGACGGGATTTTAAATAGTTGTGGTAGGAACTCACCCCCGTCCCCTCTCCTGCAGAGAGGGGGGAAGTCAGTTCGCAATGAACCAGTAACGGCAAATTATATTTTGCAATAATGGACATGGCCTTTCGTAAATCCGCTTCAGTAACATTGGGAAATTCATCAATGCCTGAATGTGTAAGAAATGCTTTGAAACCCAAAACGCCTTTTTCAATCAAGCCTGAAATCTCATTTTCTCCGAAGGGGTTCTTTGGGACATTGCCGGGAATTACACCACCCCAAAAACCACAATTCGTATGCAAGTTTTTTTTAGCTGCCACTATCTTTTCATCAAAAGCTTTTGTAGTAGTGGTTACCGGAGAAGAATTCAAGGGCATATCAACCAAAGTAGTTAAACCGCCTGCCAGAGCAGCTTTGGTGGCAGTATCAAAACCTTCCCAATCAGTTCTTCCCGGCTCATTAATGTGAACGTGTGGGTCAACAATACCGGGCATTACAATTTTATCACCTGCATCAAAACATCTTTCATCA
>JBKJLG010000344.1:0-3591 GCA_046596995.1 Chitinophagaceae bacterium | reverse complement strand
GTATCAAAACAAATTGCCAAACAAGCCAACACAATTCTATTAAAAGATTCTGCCATTAGCACAGGGCATATCGGTATTAGTATTTACGAACCTGCAACGGGCAAATACTGGTACAATTACCAGGCAGAACAATTTTTTATTCCTGCGAGTAACACAAAATTATTTTCGCTGTATGCAGGTATGAAATATTTGGGAGATAGTCTGGTGGGGGGACGATTTGAAACCACAAATAATTCTGCAATAACTTTTGAACCATCTGGTGATCCCACTTTTTTATACAGCGATTTTGCCAGGCAGCCGGTATTTGAACTTTTAAAAAAATATAGTTCTGTAAATATTGTTAGCCCTTCCTATACTGATTTTGTGGGAAGCGGATGGGCATGGAACGATTACAAAGAAGGCTACATGGCGCAGCGCAACAACTTTCCTATTTACGGCAATACTTTAAAAATTACTTTAACAAATAATGAGTTGAGTTTTGCCCCAGATTACTTTAGAAAATATTCCATACTAAGTGGAGAGCTAAAAACAGGTTTTTTAGTTGATAAACCGTGGGATGCGAATAAATTTTCTCTGATAAATGGCAGAGATAAAATAAAAGAAATACCATTTCGTCCGGATATAGTAACCATACAAGATTTGCTTTCAGATACTTTAAAACAAAGAGTAGCAATTACATGGTTCTCAAAAAGACTGGGTTCTATAATCCACTCCCAGCCTTCAGATTCAATGTTTGCCATGATGATGCACCGCAGTGATAATTTTTTTGCTGAGCAAACTTTATTAATGGCAAGCAATGAAAAACTGGGCTACATGAGTGATGATAAAATGATAGAGCATATTTTAAAAAATGATCTTGCAGATATTCCTCAAAAACCAAAGTGGATAGATGGCAGCGGGCTAAGCCGCTATAATTTATTTACGCCAAAAGATTTTGTTTACCTGCTGCAAAAATTAAAAAACGATTTTGGCTGGGAAAGAATGAAAGCTATTCTGCCAACAGGCGGAACAGGAACTTTATCATCTTTATATAAAAAAGACAGCAGCTATATTTTTGCAAAAACGGGTACTCTTAGCAACAATGCTGCATTAAGCGGTTATCTTATTACAGCTAAAAATAAATTTCTTATTTTTTCTATCTTAACCAATAATTTTATTACCGGCGCAACACCTATACGCAAAGCGGTAGAAAAATTTATCTCCAATATCAGGCAACGTTATTAAAACTGCCCGTATCTATCTATCCAATACCTCATTTAAAACCATATCTAGCTAAAAATCTTATTATGAAAAAGCTTTTAAACCTCTTACTGTTATTTGTAACAGTGTTTGCTTTTACAACCAAAGCACAAAACACCACCACCTGCAATGCCGCATTTAATTTTACCATCAGCGGCTTATCAGTAAATTTTACTGCTACAGCTTCCACCTCATCAAACAATCATCATTACTGGAGTTTTGGTGATGGAAAAATTTCTTCAGATATTTCTCCCGTACATGTTTACGCAAATGCCGGAACTTATGTTGTTAAGCACGTTGTTTACCGTGGCAATAGTGCAGGCACAGCAGAATGCACCAATACAGTTGAAAAAAGAATTGAAATTCCGGCACTTACATCTGAATGTAATCTGCAGGCAAAATTTTCTTTTGAAAGAGATATTGCGCAAACCAATAAAATAAAATTCAACAATTTATCTACCCCTGCCGCAGATATTAAAGGCGTAAAATGGAGTTTTGGTGATGGCACCTATTCCACCGATTATAATCCACATCATATTTATAGAACCTCAGGGCTTTTTAATGTGTGTTTAATTATTGAAAAAAATAATGGCTGCAGACGTGATGTATGTATGCAACTACAGGTGCAGGTTCCGCCTCCCCCAGTTATATGTAACTTAATTGCAAAGTTCACCTGGCAGGCAAGTTCAGACAATCGCCATAAAATAAAATTTCAAAATACCTCAATTAATTTTGAGCCAAACGATCAGATACAATGGACATTTGGTGATGGCACTTCCTCGTCAGATCTAAATCCAACGCATACTTTTTCTGCCCCGGGCACTTACAATGTTTGTATAAGGATAAAGAAAGTTAACAGCAATTGTGTAAGAGAATTTTGTAAACAAATTACCATTACAAAAGAGCAGGAAATTAATTGTAATGAAACATCAAAATTTACTTTAGTAAGATCAACTTCAAATTGCCTGGAATTTAAGTTTACGCCAACAGTACAAAACCCTAACTGGAAATATATTTGGTCTTTCGGAGATAACACCGGCTCAACAGATGTAAGTCCATCGCATGTGTACCCACGCTCAGGAAACTACACTGTATTTTTAACAGTGGTAAAAGGCACAGATTGTTTTTCTACCTCTTACAAAATTGCAGAAACCGGCGCCTGCTTAAGCTGCCACAACATTTGGGCTAAATTTGAATTTCAAAGAGAATCTTCGGTAAGCAATAAATTTTATTTTCATGCATTAAGCAATGCGCCCATACAATCTCAAACCTGGACGATAACAAAGCTTACACTTGCAACAAGTGCTCCGGTTATTATTAACCAAAATAATCCCTCTTATACATTTGAGCCGGGAGAATACCGTGTGTGTTTAAAAGTTACAACTGCGGGCAATTGCGTAAAAGAATATTGCCAGGTTATAAGCATACCCAAGCCTTACAGCGAATGTAATTTAACAGCTTACCCAAATCCTGCACAAAACCAGGTAACCGTTTCGGTTCAATTGCAACAGCCGGTTATGATGCATCTCTACATTTATAATTCCGTAAATAATTTATTGCGCCATAAAGAGCAACAGGGTATTACCGGCAACAATAATATTACGGTGAACATTGAAAATTTAATACCGGGCTGGTACACCATAAAAGTGATTTCTGGAAATAAAATTTGTTACTCGAGATTTCAAAAAACATAATTACCATTATATAAAAATCAGGCAGCCCGGCAGTAGATTATTGCCGGGTTTTTTATTTGTTACCTTATTAAATTACCTTGCCATAGAAAGAATAATTGTGGGAATAATAAAAAAAATCATCAACCAGACCTATCCTCTTCGCATGAAGGTCTCAAAACTTACCGGTATGGGAATTTCTATTGCTAAAAATAAAAAAAATATACAGCCTTTAAAAAGCTTTTACGAAATAGAGGCAACTGCAAATAATGGAGAGCTTATCTCCTTTAAAAAATATTTTAGCAAAAAGATAATAGTAGTAAACCTCGCCAGCAAATGTGGTTATACGCCGCAGTATGAAGAACTGGAAAAATTGCATCAGCAATACAATGATGAAGTTGTTGTTTTGGGATTTCCTTCAAATGATTTTGGCGGACAAGAGCCTGGAAGTGATGAGCAGATCGCTGAGTTTTGCAAAATTAATTTTGGAGTAACCTTTCAGCTTTTTTTGAAAGATGCTGTTAGGGGAAGTGAAAAACAAGCTGTTTACAGATGGCTTACAGATGAAACACAAAATGGGTGGAACAGTAAAGAACCCGATTGGAATTTTTGCAAATATCTTATTGATGAAAATGGAAACCTGCACAGTCTTTACTCTTCTTCGGTTTCTCCCTTAAGCATT
>JBKJLG010000159.1:0-7257 GCA_046596995.1 Chitinophagaceae bacterium | reverse complement strand
AACTTGCTGCTTTGCGAAACTTAAATCTACAGACTTTCGCAAAGACCGGAAGAAAGAAACTAAAAGTTAGTCAGTAACTCTACGCCAGCCAGCCGCTAAATGATTGTCGACCACCATACCAACACCTCTTGCACTAACCTTACCATTTGTAATCCACGAGAGGTTGTAAAATTTTCCAGTTTTTTCTATGACCAAGTTATACTCATCCGAAAATTCTCCATTTTCTAAGTAGTATTTTATGTGATAGGTACCTTCAAAGCCACCCTTATTTACACCAGTAGCTTTACCTTTTCCATAATATACATTTGCGTAGTTCCATATAGCGTTTAGTGTTCCTGGCATCGTTCCTTTAGTGTATGAAGCAAAACCTATATTAAATGTATCCCGGGAGACAGAAGTCAATTTACCTTGGGAATTTGCATGAGAAGGTAAAATTGTAAATGTAAATGCTAATAATACAAATTGTATTAGGAGAATTATTCTAAAATTCTTTTGCATGGTTATTTTATTTTGTGAATAGTGTCTATCGAAAATTACTTCCAACTCGCTGCTTTGCGAAACTTAAATCTACAGACTTTCGCAAAGCCACCCAAAACAAACTGCTTTGCAATATTTCTTTAAAGCTTAATAAAACTTTTCTGTTCACAGGCTGCCGGATAAAAGCGTAAAGCCCGGTGAGGCTTTGTGCAAAGCGTCTGTGCCGGACTTGCAGCGATTAGCCGGAACTGAAATTGATTAATGTCGCTATGCTCACAGCCCGAAATAAGTTTCAAGTTTTACGTTATAAGTTGTAAGCAATTCAACACTCAACACATAACACAATGAGAAGAATTATCTTTGCAGCCTTATGGAAGAAAAGAGTTTAAACTTTCTGGAAGAGATAATTGAGAATGACCTTGCGGCGGGCAAATACAAAAGTATTGTTACCCGTTTTCCGCCGGAGCCTAACGGCTACCTGCACATGGGGCATGCTACCAGCATTTGCCTCAACTTCGGGCTGAGCAAAAAATATGGCGGCTATACCAACCTTCGCTTTGATGATACCAACCCTACAACAGAAGAAACGGAATACGTGGAGAGCATTAAGGATGATGTGCGCTGGCTTGGCTTTGAGTGGAAGAATGAATTGTATGCTTCGGATTATTTTGATACGCTGTATGCCTTTGCTGTAAAGCTGATAAAGAAAGGTCTTGCTTACGTGGATGACAGCAGCGCTGATGTGATGGCTAAAGAAAAAGGCACGCCGACTGAGCCGGGTGTTGCCGGTAAATTTCGCAGCCGCAGCATTGAAGAGAACCTGCAACTGTTTGAAGAAATGAAAGCAGGAAAATATAAAGATGGCGAACGTGTGCTGCGTGCAAAGATTGATATGGCGCATGTTAACATGCTGTTGAGAGACCCGATATTGTATCGCATAAAACATGCTCATCACCACCGCACGGGAGATAAATGGTGCATCTATCCTTTATATGATTTTGCCCATGGACAAAGTGATTCAATTGAAGAGGTAACGCACAGCATTTGTACGCTGGAATTTGTGCCTCACCGTGAGTTATATGATTGGTTTATTGAGAAACTTGAAATATTTCCTTCGCACCAATATGAGTTTGCACGACGCAATTTGAGTTATACGGTTATGAGCAAGCGCAAGTTATTGCAACTGGTAAATGAAAAACATGTTACCGGCTGGGATGACCCGAGACTGCCTACCATCAGCGCTTTCAGGCGAAGAGGTTATACACCGGAAGGTATTAGAGATTTTTGTGAAAGGGTTGGTATTGCTAAAAGAGAGAATATTGATGATGTAAGTCTGCTGGAGTTTTGTGTACGTGAAGACCTCAATAAAAAAGCGTTAAGGAGAATGGTGGTGATGGAGCCGTTGAAGGTTGTTATTACTAATTATGGGAACACGAATTTAAATAACACGAATTTTAAAAGCACGAATTACACGAATGAAGTCACGAATTATGAGATTTTAGAGATTGACGATAACCCGACTGATGATAAAAACGATGCAAGAAAAGTTCCTTTTAGTAACGAGTTGTACATAGAGCAGGAAGATTTTATGGAGAACCCGCCGAAGAAATTCTTTAGATTATTTCCTGGTGGAATGGTGCGATTAAAAGGCGCTTACATTATTAAGTGTGATGAGGTAATAAAAAATGATGCAGGAAATATTACAGCATTGCATTGCAGTTATATTCCTGAAAGTAAAAGCGGAAATGATACTTCTGAGATAAAAGTCAAAGGAACGATTCACTGGGTGAGTATTCCACATGCAATTACCGCAGAAGTCAGATTGTACGATAGGTTATTTAAAGTAGAAGATCCGCAAAGCGAGGAAGGCGATTTTAAAGATTATATCAATCCTGATTCTTTACAAATTATTAAAGCATACATGGAGCCATCTTTAAAAGATGCTGAATTAAATACGCCTTATCAATTTATCCGTAAAGGATATTTTTGTTTGGATAAAGATTCTACAAAAGAGAAAATGGTTTTTAACAGGACGGTTACTTTGAAGGATGGGTGGACAAAAGATAAAAAATAATTAGCCACTAAGACACAAAAGCACAAAGTTACACAAAGACTTTTCTTTGAGGCGCTTTCAGTCTTAGAGTCTTTGCGGCAATTCTTTTGCTTTCAACTTCAAATCAGGAAAAATAGAAACCAACAAAATAGCTACTGTAGATATCATCATTAGATAAATCCCAAATCTTTTGTCAGGGCAATAAGCATTGTAGCACGAAGTAAAAAGTACATAGGTTTTAATAGCATACCCAACCATTAAGGCCGATAAAAAAAGCTGAGTTCGCTTAGCCCAAAGTTTAGGCAACCAAAATAATATGGCCGAAATAACAGCAAAAAAAGTCAGGAATTTTCCCGGCTTGCCATAAGCGTTTTTTTCAGAAAAAAATCCTGTGAATGTTTTATCAATGTCTGCAAAATAGCACCATGGTAAAAAGCATGAGATTATCAGTATAATACACAAGGCAATTCCGATCCATTTACTAAATTTCATATTTAAGAAAGTCCCTCTCTTTTTGGAGAGGGATTAGGGTGATGTTTGAGGTCCTGACCGGATTCGAACCGATGTAGAAGCTTTTGCAGAGCTCTGCCTAGCCACTCGGCCACAGGACCATTTCAATCGATTGCAAAAATAAAATAAAAACACTAATTAAGTAAAGAAATAATCACGAATTAAACGAATTACACGAATTTTATAACTGTGGCAGACATAATTTTAAAAGAAGAATCATATTTATTGATGGGAATTTGTATGGAAGTGCATAGAGAACTCGGGATGGGATTTAAAGAAATTATTTATAAAGATGCTATTGAAATTGAATTAAGAGATAAAAAGATTTCTTATAAAAGAGAGAAAGAATTTAAAATAGAATATAAAGGAATTATATTACCTCATAAGTTTTATGCAGATTTTGTAATTGATGAATCTATAATTCTTGAAGTTAAATCAACCTCTTTTATTGTAAATAATTTTGTTGCACAAACGATAAACTATTTAAAAGCATCTGGATTAAGGTTGGGAATAATTGCAAACTTTGGAGAGAAATCCTTTAATTATAAAAGAATTGTTTTTTAATTCGTTTAATTAACTAAAATTCGTGTTTTAAATTAGGGTACTATGCAAAGAATAGCAGAATCAGAATTAATCATTAATACTCGTGGTGCGGTTTATCATCTCGATGCCAGGCCTGAAGAAATCGCTCAAACCATTATAACAGTTGGCGATCCCGACAGGGTGAAGGAAGTAAGCAAGCATTTTGATAAGGTTGAATTTAAACTGCAGCACCGAGAATTTAATACACACACCGGCTACATTGGCAAAAAACGAATTACAGTTGTAAGCACAGGCATCGGTCCGGATAATATTGATATTGTGTTAAACGAACTGGATGCATTGGCAAACATTGATTTTGAAACCAGAACGATTAAAGCAAATTTAATGTCATTAAATATTTTTCGCTTTGGCACTTCCGGCTCTCTGCAGGAAGAAATTCCTGTAGATAGTTTTGTAACAGGCACTCATGGGCTTGGTTTGGACAACCTGATGAATTTTTACCGCATAGAAAATAATGAAGAAGAGAAGCAGATCATTCATGCTTTTAAAACGCATACGCAATTAACCGGCGGTAATATATCTCCATACATTTTTATGGCAAGTGCATCTTTACTTAAGCATTTTGTAAAAGATTATCACCAGGGTATAACTGTTACTTGCCCTGGTTTTTACGGACCACAAGGCCGGGTGTTACGCTTGGGATTAGCTTATCCTAAACTGGTTGATATGCTTTCGACTTTTCATTTCGGCACACACCGCATATCTAACTTTGAAATGGAAAGCTCTGCCATTTATGGACTTGGAAAAACATTAGGTCATCATTGTGTAAGCCTTAATGCAATCGTTGCAAACCGTATCAGCAAACAGTTTTCAAAAGACGGGGCTAAAGCAGTAGAAAATTTAATTGTAAAATCACTGGGCATCATTGCTGATTCAAATATTTAAAAATGCTTATTCAATTTAATAAATACCAGGGAACAGGCAATGATTTTGTATTGCTGGATAACCGAAGCGATAAATACAGTGGCATAACAAAAAAAGATGTTGCTTTTTTATGCAATAGGCATTTTGGTATTGGCGCAGATGGCTTAATGCTTTTGAATAATAAAGATGGCTACGACTTTGAGATGAAATATTTTAATGCTGATGGTGCAGAAGGCAGCATGTGCGGCAACGGTGCCAGGTGTATTGTACAATTTGCATATAATTCAGGCATAAGAAAAAATACTTACCGCTTTACGGCTTACGATGGTGAGCATGAAGCAGAAATAGACATCAACGGTTTAGTGCGATTAAAAATGAATGATGTAAATGCATTAGAGATACATAACAATCATTTTATTGTAGATACCGGCTCACCCCATTTTATAAAATATTCTGGAGATGTATTGAACCTTGATGTAAAAAACGCAGGTCATACAATTCGCTACAGCAAAGAGTTTGCTGACAAAGGGATTAATGTAAATTTTATTGAATCTCTGGATGATGACAAAATTTATGTACGCACTTACGAACGTGGCGTAGAAGATGAAACATTAAGCTGTGGAACCGGCGTTACTGCATCTGCACTGGTTGCAGCGCATAATGATAATGGCTTTAACCACGTAAAGGTTAAAACACAAGGTGGTAATTTAAGTGTTGAGTTTGATAAAAAAGATGAAAATCATTTTGAAAATATTTGGCTTATTGGCCCTGCAACATTTGTTTTTAAAGGAGAAATAAATCTAATTAGCTGATATGCTAATTTGATAAGGATATAATAGGAGGTTTAACGATGAATTGTAAAAAACAAAAGATCCACACTATATAAAATGCCCGACCTCCCTCTCTGAAGGAGAGGGACTGAGGGTGAGGTAAATACTTTTATGTTCAACATTCGTGTTTACGGAATTTTAATAAATAACGAAAATCAAATTTTGGTTAGTGATGAATTTATAAGAGGAAAATACTACACAAAATTTCCGGGTGGAGGTTTGGAAAAAGGTGAAGGAACAAAGGATTGTTTACGAAGAGAATTTAAAGAAGAGATGAACCTGAATGTTGAAGTTGGTGAACATATTTATACCACAGATTTTTATCAGCAGAGTGCATTCAATCCTGAGCACCAGATTATTTCGGTCTACTATTATATAAAAGCACTGGAAGAAATTAAAGCTCCGCTGAGAACAAAAGAATTTGATTTTGATGAGCGTGAACTCGCTATTTATGATAAAGAAAAAGAAATTGAAACTTTCCGCTTTATTAACCTGGATTCATTTTCAGCAGAAAATGTAACCTTACCGATTGATAAATTTGTAGCTAATATGCTTAAAGGGTATTGCTAGTATTTGTCAGGTCATTTTAAATGACCAGACAAATTTTAGCCTGCCGCCGGAATAGTTTCAAACCCATCACTCTCCTGCCCCATCGCTGCTAACTTCATGCGATGTGCTTTATCTTTTCCCAAATAATTTTCTATTCGGTTTTTCATTAAATATATCAGGGGAGTTAAAATAATTGCCATCGTAAATTTATAAGCATAGTTAACCAAACAAATGGCCAGCACCAATTGCCAACTCCAGCCCTTGCCTATTTTAAATGCAATAAACAAAACAATAAAGCTGTCAACCAATTGAGAGACCAATGTGGAGCCTGTTGCCCGCAACCAAATTTTTTTCTCGCCAGTTATTTTTTTTATTTTATGAAAAATAGTTACATCAATTATTTGGCTTACTAAAAATGCGACAAGACTTCCAACAATTATCCACATGCCCTGCCCAAAAATTGCATTAAATGCATTGGGCATATTGGTTACGCCATTTTCGGTACCACTTGTTATCCAAAAATCTGCAGGGGGAATTTTAATTGCCAAATAAAACATTATGAATGCATAGCCAATTAATGCCACGGCTGTGTAAGAAATTCTTCTCACTGCTTTGGGTCCGTAATATTCATTTACAATATCTGTAATAATAAACTCCAATGGCCAAAGCAAAACGCCGCAGGTTAAATTAAAAGCCAGCCCGCTTTGCCCGAATAAAGTAAAGTTAGAGGGGCTTATTCCAAATACTTTTTCTAAAGAAAAAATTTTACCCCCAATACATTCCGCTATTAAAGCATTGGCAACAAAAAAACAGGAGATAATTACAAACAGCTTTGTCGGTTTATCTTTTAAAATATTTTGTATCATCTATTTTAATTTAAAAAAAGAAAAAGTAATAAACCTGGATTAAAAGAAATAAAATATTACTAAACACCAGCCATTGGGCTACAAGCTTTAATTTGCCGCTGAGCAAAAAAATAATATATACAATTGCCAGCGCTATATTTATTAGAATAGCAATTATCCCCAGGGTAATTATCAGATCTTTTAAAATCGGGACTGCCTGCAATGCATCGCTACCGGCTTCAACCGGCTTGCTTCTTTCCATCCATCTTAAAAAAATAAAAATTAAAAAAGCAATATTACATATAAACGCAAAGCGTGATAAAAATCTTACCATTTTCATCTTTAAAAAATTATTGACATGCTAAAATACTATTTTAAAATGCTTGCAAAATACTGCAACTAAAAGCCATTCATTTTAAATCTAATCAGCAAAATCAAGTAAATTGCCGCTCATTACCGAAAAATGTTTTTACATGAGATTAGATTTTAAAAAACTGCTGCCGCACCTTATAGCCATTGCTGCTTT
>JBKJLG010000067.1:0-2519 GCA_046596995.1 Chitinophagaceae bacterium | reverse complement strand
TTCTACAGATGTTATTTTTTTATTTTTAATGAGAGATGATAATTGAAGGATCGAATAAAAAGCTAACTCATTTTTATTTGCGGGCACAACAACGTTTTTAGGAAAATCCCATTTTATTTTTTCCTGTTTTGTATTGAACACCATTGAAGGTAAAACAGGGCTATGCATCAATGTCATCGGCACATTGTTATCAAGATGATAAGTGTGCATTTTTTTTATATCCCTGTTGGTGTTTCTTACGGAGATATACATTGAATCTATTTCAGACTCAGTAAAACTAAGGTCAATAAATTTTTGTGCAGTCAGTATATCTTTTTTGGTTAGCGTATCCTGAGAAAAAATATTTGTTGCAAAAAAAAGAGCGGCAATCAGTAGACAAATCTTCATATAAAATTTTGCCACTAAGCTACTTATATTGTCTGAACCTTCATTCAATAAAATCAAATGATCGTACTTTTCTAAATGTGTATTTCCCTATAGGGTTAATTTGCCGGCTATTTTAGCAAGCATCATTATTCCTTCGCTAAACCAATATATAATTCTTTAGATTTGAAAAAAATTAGGTATGGATTTTAATAATAAAACTGTTTTTATTACCGGTGCATCCCGTGGTATCGGAAAAGCAATAGGGCTTAGGCTTGCCAGAGAAGGCGCAAACATTGTTGTTGTTGCTAAATCAATTGAAGAAAACCCCAAGCTTGGAGGTACCATTTTTTCTGCTGCGCAGGAGATGGAAGATGCAGGAGGAAAAGGCTTAGCCATTCAATGTGATATACGATTTGAAGACCAGGTTAAAAGTGCCGTTGAAAAAGCAGCAGAAACTTTTGGCGGCATTGATATCCTTATCAATAATGCATCTGCCATAACATTAACGCCGGCCGAGCAAACAACACCTAAACAGTTTGACCTGATGCATAACATAAATGTAAGGGGAACTTTTTTTGTTAGCCAGGCTTGTATCCCATATTTAAAAAAATCGGATAATGCTCACATACTAACACTTTCTCCGCCTATAAATTTAGCACCTAAATGGTTTGGCAGTCATGTAGCTTACACCATGGCAAAGTATAATATGACTATGATAGCGCTTGGGCTTGCAGAAGAATTGAAAAAATATAAGATTGCATCAAATGCATTATGGCCAAAAACCACCATTGCTACCGCGGCGGTAAAAAATTTATTGGGCGGAGATGCATTAATAAATATGAGCCGTACTCCGGAAATAGTTGCCGATGCTGCATATCACATCTTTACAAAATCATCAGCAGAATGTACAGGCAATACTTTTATTGATGAAGAAGTATTAGCCGAAGAAGGCATTGTTGATCTTGCAAAATATTCTGTAGTGCCCGGCGGCAAATTATACACTGATCTATTTTTGTAATATTTTAAAATTATTTTCTTTATGAAAAAGTACCTTATATATATTGGTTGTTGTTGCATTCTATACAACACTGCAGTAGCACAAAAAAATAACAACGTAATCGATAATTTAAAAACAGATGCTTCCACGGGCTTGCAGTTACAGTACGGAGTGTATAAAAATATAGCTTTGGATATTTGGAATTTTGCTGAAGTCGGATATAAAGAAATAAAGAGCAGCGATCTTCTGCAAAAAACATTGCGTGAAAATGGATTTGCTGTGCAGGCAGGTGTTGCCGAAATTCCTACAGCCTTTGTAGCTACCTACGGAGAAGGTAAACCTGTGATTGCAATACTTGCAGAGTTTGATGCGCTGCCTGGCTTATCGCAGGAAGCAATTCCTGAAAAAAAATCAGTATCAGGGAAAGATGCCGGACATGCCTGTGGGCATCATTTATTTGGCACCGGGTCAGTTGCTGCCGGAATTGCAATTAAAAAATTAATATCAGAAAAAAAGCTAAAGGGCACCATTAAAGTATTTGGCTGCCCTGCGGAAGAAGGCGGCAGTGGAAAAGTTTACATGGTACGTGCCGGTTTATTTAGTGATGTTGATGCAGTAATTCATTGGCATCCGGATAATGAGAACAGCATTACAATGACAAGCGCTTTAGCAAATAAATCTGCCAAGTTTCGTTTTAAAGGCTTATCCGCACATGCTTCAGCTTCTCCAGAGAAAGGACGCTCTTCATTGGATGGAGTAGAGGCAATGGATAATATGGTAAACATGATGCGTGAACATGTGCCACAAGAAACCCGCATTCATTATGTAATAACTAATGGGGGCAGGGCGCCGAATGTGATACCTGATTTTGCGGAAGTATATTATTATGTTCGTCACCCGAAAAAGGATGATGTAAAAGATATTTTTGAAAGGGTAGTTATGGCTGCGAAAGGTGCTGCAATGGGAACGGGAACAACTGTTGAATATGAAATTATCGGAGGCACACACGATCTGTTATTAAATAAAACATTAGGTGAAGCAATGCAGAAGAATTTAGAGAAAGTAGGAGGTGTAGCTTATACGCCGGAAGAAATTGTATTTGGAAAAAAAATCCAATCCACATTTACTTATAAAGTTCCGGCTATTCAAACTTCCA
>JBKJLG010000057.1:0-24300 GCA_046596995.1 Chitinophagaceae bacterium | reverse complement strand
ACCATTTTCTCCAGACATTCGTATAGCTTTACAATATCTTCTTTGCAGGAAAATGCATTAGTATCTTTATAATATTCAATTTGCTGCATGTAAGTATTAATATTATCTACATTCCATATTTCGTGAGTGGGAATTTTGTTCCATGTATCAAGAATTTTTTCTCCAACTTTCCAAAGCTTGTCATCAAAATCTTCAAATTTAAATTTCATTTTATTGTATTCAGGATATTCCAGTACAGTCCTCATCCAAAAAAAACATTTAAAGGCAGCAAGTTCATAAAACTGGTAATAATAAGGAATGGGAACATCCTTTGCCCAGTAATACAATTCCTTATCTTCAAATGAATTTATAATTTGCAATTGCTGAAGAAAATCCTGAATGTATAATTCAAAAGAAAAGTTAGTCCTTTCTGCAAGCTTGCCGGTAAATAAAACTGAATCTGAATTTAAATGCAAAAGCTGATCGAGAGATATTTTAAAATGAATACATAGCTTTTTTATTTCTTCTAAGGCAATTGGCTTTTCTCCTCGTATACGACGATAAGCACTGTCATTACTGATGTTTAATACTTCTGCAACTTCATCAACCAAAGATAGATGCCCGGGCAATAAGCTTTTAACGTGCTGAAAAAACAAATGTTGTGCACCTGTCGATTCCATAAAAGAAAGTTTGGTAATTAATAAGAAAGCTAAGAATTAATTTAGTAAAAACTGCAAAAAAATATTTGTAACTGCTAGGATAAGTAAAGATCAATTATGGATTAGCAGCACATTCAATAATTTATCGCACTTTACTAAGTTTAGTTCATAATATAGATAAATCAATTTGTAACCAGTGCGTCAGGGTAAGATATTTGAAAAAATCAAGACCAATGACTGCTCAACAAATTACCCGGAAAAATAAAAAGACAAGTGCTATTACCTGTTACTGCGTTTTTATTATTTTATTGCTATCACTTTGGGGGTTAGATCAGGCACTTGTAGCCTTGAATTCTACCGCTCATTACGTTTCCTTATTTTTTACAGGGTTTTTTGCGTGGACATTTTTTGAGTACATGTTTCACCGCTACTGGATGCACCAGGTAACTAAGGCAAACGGCAAAAAAGATTTCAATCATGTGTATCACCATTCTCACCCTACCGATATAAGAATTTCTGCTTTTCAACGGTTTCTTTTAGCGTTATCAGCATTAACCATCATAGCTATTTCAATATGGTTGCAAAATTACTTTACGTTGGCGGCGGGTTTTTTATGTGGCTTTCCTGTGTACACAATCATGCATTTTTTATTGCACCAAAAATTCACGCAAAAGATGTTTAATAAACTAATACAATATCACATTTACCATCATTGCAAATCTCCTGATAAATGTTTTGGAGTATCCGTAACATGGTGGGATGATATTTTTAGAACAACACCAAAAAAAGGAGATATAATATCACAACGCATTATTGACTTTTATTTTCACCACGAAAACAAACACCCATAAAATTTATAAACTTAATTACTCATTACTTAAAAATAAAAAAAATGAAAAAGATCATCACTTCAATCGTAATTGTAACCTTAGTTGCCATGTTTTTACAGGCTTGTAAAAAACCAGACGCAACACCAACACCCACACAAACCACTTTGCAAAAAATTCAATACAAATGGGGTCTTGAGCGAATAGTAGAAAACGACCATTATGCAGGAGTAGATCATAATAGCGCTACCATTGGAACTTCTTCAGATTATTTTGAATTTAAAACAGATGGCAAAATATATTATTCTATTTCTGGATTTACTGATATTGTAACCTATAGTTTAATTAACGATACGAAAATATTAGTTGATGGTACAGAAACCTATGAAATTAAAACACTGACTGCAAACTCCTTTGTGCTCTATCAAAAGACAATGCGAAATGCTACTGATTATGATGAAGAAACAATAATTATGAAGAGGTAACTGCAACCATTTATTTAGAACTTTAAAAATAATACATTATGAAAAAGGTCATTGTGATATTATTACTCAGCATTTTTGCAACGGGCTTGCACATCACCGCACAAATAAGTAATACACCTTCTAAAACGAATAAACTGGAGGCTAATGCACTACTGCTAAAATCAAAAAAACAAAATACAGTTGCCTGGATATTGCTTGGAGGAGGTATAGCATTTTATGCCACTGGCTTAATTGTATATTCCAATGAAAAAGCAAAAAATCCTTCCGCAGAATTAGATATCCTACCTAAAGGCACGGCTTTTTCTGCTTTAGGCGGAAGCATGATGATCGCAAGTATTCCTTTTTTTTTATCATCCGGGAAGAACAAAAGGAAAGCCAACCTTACAATAAAAAATGAAACGGTTAATATTCCGCAAGTAGATCGAAATCATTTTATAACAGTTGGTATAAAAATGAATCTGTAAACATCCTAAACAAAAAATATAAAATGGAAAAAATTATCTTAATGCTGACAGTATGTTTTATGGCTTTTACATTTCAAACTCATGCACAACTTGCAGAGAATATGACTCACAAGCATACTGTTGATGGAAATGCACTTCTTCTCAAATCTAAAAAGCAAAAAACCGCTGCATGGATTTTATTAGCCGGAGGTGCAGGTTTATTTATGGTTGGCGAATCAATAATAGCTAAGGAAGCTGCAAAAGAATCGGCTAATATTCTGGGGTCAGTGTTGGTTACAGTTATTACTTTAGGGTACGTTTCACCTGATCCTGCTCCTGTTAAACGCTCATCCATAGCACCTGTTATGGTTTATTCAGGATTAGCATCACTGCTTGGAAGCTTACCACTTTTTATAGTTGCGCATAAAAATAAAGTGCAGGCAAAGCTCTTTATAAAAAATCAACCACTCGCTTATGTTCCTGCTGAGAATAGCAAACAAATGGCTATAGGAATAAACATTCGTTTTTAAAAAATTAAATAAAAACACATGAAAATAATAATTATTATTACTTCAATGCTGATTTTATCAGCATCATCTTTCTGCCAGCAAACTTCTTCTATTCTTACACGTGAAGAGCTTTTATCAAAAAGTAAAACGCAGAAAACTATTGGGTTTACACTCCTTGGTGCAGGCATAACTACACTGGCTATTGCAAGTACGGGGAATATTGATTTTAGTACACTTGGTTTGCTAGTAGGCGTGGGTGGGGTAGCAACATTAAGTAGCATCCCATTATTTATTGCTTCTAAAAGAAACAAAAACAAAGCAGCGCTTTTTATAAAAGATCAAACATTGAATTTAGCTCCATCAATTCAGATAAAAAAGCAATTGGCTATTGGGTTAAAAGTTAATATGTAGAGTTAAAAATCATTGAAACTTGTTGACTGATTTTCATCCATTTTTTTTACAAAACTTAAAACTAATAATTATGAGGAAGATTTCCTTATGGGCAAAATACCATGTTTGGCAAAGCAGAGTATTAATTGCACTATTTTATATTTTACTGAATGCTATCGGAATATTTATAGGCAAATTATTAAAGGAAACTAACATTGTTATTCCTGAGATTTATTTTACTGCCTGCTTAATTTTTACTTTAGTACTTTGGATAGGATATCCTAATAAAAATATTCTAAACAAAAAAAAATCTCCTTCTTCGAGTTATGTACACAGAAAAATATTTGATTTTTCTTTAGGAGTAATCACTTTGCTAATGATCATTTATATAGGTAACAACCAGCCACATTTATTTATTAAAAACGAATCTGCAAAGGCTTCTAAGTTAATCCGTTTACCAAAAGATTCATCACTTTATAATAACTCGTTCATTCAAAACTTTATCCAGAATATAAAAAGCAAGGATATTAATTCGCTCTCCGCTAAAGAAAAACTACACATTATTAAAAAGCAGATCAGAGAAATCAAGCATGATAAAGAAACATCAAAAAGCGATAAAACCTTACTAATAATTTTGTCAATTATAGTTGCCATTGCTTTATTAATTGGGGTAGGATCTTTAGCATGCAGCTTATCTTGCGCCGGCTCTGAAGCTTTAGCGCTCCTCGTGGGAATTGGAGGAACCGTACTTGTTATAAGTTTATTGTTTTTTATTATTAAACGGATCAATAATCCTCGGGTGAAGAAGGTAGAAGAAACTCAGCAATAAAGAATTGCATATGTAAAGCAATGGCTTTAGCTTATTCAATTACAATTGCTGCATCATTGCTTAATATGATTCAAAAGAGTTTTACAGAAAATTTAAAAGAAATAACTTATTTTTTTAGCTGCAATATTTTCTCCCGCTGCACTCTGAAAAATTTATTTCTTGCTTTTTCACCTGTGCCGCTGATCAATGTTGCCCTGCTTACCAAAGTATTAAAGCCCTGGAGTAATTTTTTACCGAATCTTACATCTTTGGTCATCAAATAATTTAGTGCATTATAAGTAATGATCGAAAGCCGCTGATCATCTAATTCAAGAATGAATGTATTGTTACCCAGCAACACTTCATTAATATAAAATTTGAATGGAGCTTTGTGGCTAAAGTCGGTTGTGTCCGGCATAAACTTGCATCCCACATTTGCCTGTTCCTGTAAATGGTTTAGCATTTTATCAAATGAATCTAAAACCGTGATAAAGTCATCATTTGTTTTAAATAAACCAGCATCCCTATAGTATTCCAGTTGATTGATGGTGCTGTTAAATGTTTCAAAATTCCATAATTCTGTAGATGGTAAAATACTGTATTCTTTTATAATTTGTTGCCCTATCTGGTAGCATTCCTCAAAGGGAAATTCCGCAAGAGAGAAAGTTTTATCCTTGTATTCCGGATTATTGAGAAGTGTTTTTAACCAGCAAAAGGTTTTAAATGCTCCGATCTCAGGAAAAAGATAAAAATAAAAAACAGGAGCATCCTTACATTGATAAAGCATCTCTCTTTTCTCAAACGAATTAAAATATTTCATTTGTTTCAAAACACCTTTAAGATATTCTCTAAAATCCGGATCCGAACCATTTATTTCAGGGGCGCTAAAGACTACACTTTCATTTTTTAATTGTACAACCTGATCCAGTGATAAATGAAAATGGTCACATAAAATTTTTAATTCATTTAAAGAGATTGGTTTTTCACCCCGTATACGGCGATATACACTGTCATGGCTTATGTTCAACAAATCAGCAATTGCATCAGCCATAGAAATATGGGATGGAAGTGAGTTTTTGATAAAGACAAATAACTCTTTTTGAAGATCAGTTTCGGTCATGAGAAATAAAATTACGGATTTTCCGTATTGCCACAATCTTCTTTACGGTTATTTACTTTAACGGATATAAATCTTTTCAGGGATCTTATTAATTAATACAAGCGTTTAAAATCCGGCTCTTAAAAAGTTAAAACACTACCATTGATAACTGCCTTGCATTTATCAATTAGCTGCCATGGTTTACTGCTATTATTTTTGGTTTTTGAAACAAGCATATCACACGAAAAAAATATTTATGAAAAAGACTTTCTTTTTTCTCCTGCTGGCAGGCATATACACAAAAGGGTTTTGTCAGCAAACAACCATTCCGGATACAACTAAAAACAGTTTTAAAGTTAATTCGCTGATGCAAAAAAATTACATTCCATATTATCCTATTAAGTATTCTCCTATGGTACCGGGCACTAAAAACTATTTCTACAGTTCCCAGAAAACTGGATTAAAACATGAAATACTTTATGCGGCAGGACATATATTCATGAATGTTCTAAGTGACAGGCTGGGTTATCGGTATGAGCCATTTCCCCGCTGGTAATTGTTTTTTAACAGCTTAAAAAAGTATGAAAAAATTACTATTATGAAAAAGATTTTATTTATCTGTCTCAGCCTTTGCATTATATTATCAAAAGCAAATGCACAAATACGTGATACCAATTCAACTGTAAACAACCATAATTTTGATGCTGATCTGCTTATGCAAAAATCTAAAAAACAGAAAACGGCTGCATGGATTTTGCTTAGCGGGGGGGCCATTGCTTGGTTTGGCGGAGTGTCTAAAAACATGAACCAGTTGGATAATATTGATGGCGGAGGAAAAGCCGCTATGCTTATCGGGGGAACTGCCGTACTTTCCAGTATTCCATTGTTTATTATGGCTTCTAAAAAGAAAAAGAAAGCAATGAGTCCATCATTTTAAAACGAGACGGTTCCTCAAATTATTAAAACAAATATTGTGACAACTTCTACGCCTTCATTCACATTAAAATTAAGTTTATGAAAAAGATTACCATCCTATTTGTGGTTACAGCCTGTTCTTATGCAGTTGCTGCTCAAAAAGAGAATACAATAATGCAAAAACCACTAAAGGTCTGGATTTATTCAAAAGATAATAAGGAGCAGAAAGGTATATTGACGGGTAGCACTGCCACTACTGTATTAATATATCCGGGCAGCCTGAAAGAATATAAAAATCAGTCATCCCCTCAATCATTAAGCATCAGTTATGAAAGCATTTATCTTATCAAAATAAAAAAAGCAAATGGCTTATTAGGAGGGTTGGCGAAAGGTGGTTTGATCGGTCTTACACCTGTAATATTCGGTGAGGGTGGCGCTTATGCAGCAATAATCGCTTTTCCACTCGGAGTTATTATTGGCAGCATTGTGGGAGCAACATCTAAAAAGACATTTGAGATTAATGGCGATATTAGTTCATTTCAGAAATTCACAAAAAGAGTCATAAAATGATTTGTATGATAAATAATTTTATAGTAACCGGTTTGAATTTAATTGTATTCCTTTTTGGTTATCAAATCTGCTTTTGCCAGGTAAACCAGGATTCTGTAATGCTGGCGAACTGCGAAAAATGGGTGGTAAAAAAAAATAAGGGGTTGTTTGGATTGGCTAAACCCGATTTCGGGCCTTTCAAAACACTTGAGGTAGCAAAATTTGATTCCGCAGTAATAAGAAAAAAAACCAAAGACAGTTCTTATGCAGGTATGGAGATTTCACGTGAAGGGACAGACTTTGATATAGGTAAGTTCGTTACGATTAAAAAAACTAAGTTTTATAAGTTGATGCTGGGTACATCAGTAAATACTGCTGAAGCTGTCTTTGCTATATCATCTGTTTCACATGAAAAGCAACAAAGCTTTCTTGGTATGATGCTAAGCAAAAAAGATGAAGGAAAAAATGCAGTGTTGGATTACAACCGTAATGTTTCGGGAACCATTGGAACAGGCATCGATTCCTTGCCATGGGAATTCAATGTATACAATTTCAGGAGCGGAAGCAGACAAACTGAATCTCAATTTTATCCTTCTGCTTCTATATCAGATTTGCATATTAAGAATGTAAAGGATTCTCTTTATATGGAAAGATCATCCTCCTTCTTAGGTAATATTGTACTACTCAACCAAAAAGGTGAACATCTTGCTGAGCTTGCTTTTAAACAAAAGAACCCTGATATATGGATTCGAAAAGACATTGAACACTCATATCAGCAGGCTATTGCTGTATTGTTTGCAGTTATAATAAGTATAAGAGATCTTTAAGAATTTATAAGATTAATAAGGACGATATTTTATTAGCTGAAAATCCGAAATGCTTCAAAAAAAATTACTTGAATTGTAAAAATTTCCATCGGTTTATAAGAAAGATAATTTAATAAGGATACAATAATTCTACATTCTCTGCCGCATCACCTCATACAATATCATTCCGGCAGCAACAGATACATTCAATGATTCAAAATTGTTTTGCATGGGAATGCTAAACTGCTCATCACAAACTTTCATTAATGCAGGAAAAATGCCTTTGTCTTCACTGCCCATAACAATTGCACATGGCTCAATGAAATCAATATCAAATATTTTTTTGTCAGCAGTCATTTCACTGGCATAAACTTTAATACCATTTAGGTGAAGCTCATCAACTGCTTTCATTAAACTGGTAACGCGGCAAACAGAAATATGCTCCAATGCGCCCGCAGAAGTAGTAATGGCATCTTCATTTAATGCACCAACTCCTTTGTCAGGAATTATAATGGCATGAACACCGCAACTGTAGGCAGTTCTGGCTAATGCACCAATATTTCTTACGTCAGTAATTCCATCTAAAATTAAAAATAAAGGCACTTCGCCTTTTTCTACAACGAAAGAAATTATTTGCTGCAGGTCCTGGTATTTTATTTTGCCTTTAAGTGCTACACAACCATCATGATCTCCAATATTAAATCCATTCAATTTTTCAACCGGTACTTTGTTAACAGGTATTTGAGATTGCTCTGCAAGTAAATTGATCTCCTCTGCCGCTTTACCAAAAATTGTATTAGCAATATATATCCGGTCAATTTGCTCACCGGCACGTATAGCTTCCATAACCTTTGCCTGCCCTATTATAAGTGTATTTTTTTTTGGACGATGTTGTTGAAAAGCATTTCTAAAATTTGCCACAATATTTTTTTTAACTGATGTAATTTAAAAACCCTCTCAATTGAGAGGGCTGAATTTATTTTATCCCGAAGGCTTGTTTCACTTTGCTAACATGGTCTAATTTTTCCCAGGTAAACAACTCAACCTTTACTTTTTTCACTTTTCCATCGGGGGATGTAAATGTTTTTGTAACTACTTCGCTTTTACGCCCCATGTGCCCATATGCTGCAGTTTCACTATAAATAGGATTACGCAATTTTAAGCGCTGCTCAATAAAATATGGACGCATATCAAAAATGCCTTGTACTTTTTCAGCTATCTGACCATCGCTTAATTTTACTTTAGCTGTGCCGTATGTGTTTACATTAATACTGGTTGGTTGGGCAACACCAATTGCGTAGGAAACCTGCACCAGTACTTCTTCACACAATCCTGCAGCAACTAAGTTTTTCGCAATATGCCTGGTTGCATAAGCCGCACTTCTGTCCACTTTACTTGGATCTTTACCACTGAAGGCGCCACCACCATGTGCACCTTTACCACCATAAGTATCAACAATAATTTTTCTTCCCGTTAAACCAGTATCGCCATGCGGACCACCAATTACAAATTTGCCGGTTGGGTTAATGTGAAATTTAATTTTATTATCAAAAAGATGTGCGTATTTTTTATACTTTGCTTTAACACGGGGTATCAAAATCTTTTTAATATCATCAGATATTTTCTTCAGCATTTTTTCTTCAGCATCAAAATCGTCATGTTGCGTTGAAACCACAATAGCATCTATCCTTACAGGCTTATTATTATCATCATATTCTAATGTAACCTGGCTTTTAGCATCAGGACGTAAATATTTTATTTGCTTATTTTCCCTGCGTAATACTGCAAGTTCTTTTAATAAGTTATTGGCAATATCTAAAGCAAGCGGCATGTAATCATCGGTTTCATTGCTGGCATATCCAAACATCATTCCCTGATCACCAGCTCCTTGCTCTTCTTTTTTAACTTTGTCAACACCTTGGTTTATATCAGCGGATTGCTCATGTATTGCAGAAAGAACACCGCATGAATTTGCCTCAAACATATATTCACTTTTTGTATATCCAATTTTACGGATAACCTCCCGGGCAATGCTTTGTACATCTAAGTACGCCTTTGATTTTACTTCCCCGGCCAATACTACCTGCCCTGTTGTTACCAAAGTTTCACAGGCTACTTTGCTTTGCGGGTCAAAAGCTAAAAAATTATCAATAAGGGCATCGCTGATCTGGTCTGCAACTTTATCCGGATGTCCTTCACTCACAGATTCTGAAGTAAATAAATAAGGCATGATTTGTTTGTATTTTGAGCCGCAAAATTATGGCTTAACGGCGAATGAACAAAATGAGAATAATTAAAGATTAGAATAAATAAGGCGAAGTCTCATACGATAATTGGGGTTACTTCCGCCACCTAATTTTACTCTGCCGGAAGCTGTTTGATTTATTCCAAAATTAAGAGGAAAAACAGGAAGTCCGCAGTCATCAATATAATTACCCGGAGTAATAATATAATCGGGAGCCCGCAGTCTTAAAATAGAATCGCCTCTGCGATTGGTTATTATCTTTTGAATATATCTTGAAATATTGAAAGAATATCTTGCGATTGAATTTCCCGACAATGGATCTTTTATTGTTGTTCTAAAACCGCCAAATGTTGCAAGATCGGGCTGACCAGAAGGTGTTGTAAAATCACACGGTATGGGACGATATTTGCTTCCGTTGATTGAATCTTTAAGGTCTAAAAAAAGATAACTTGGAGGGATAAAATAATTATCAAGTGTACTTGCAGAATACACCTGCTCCATAATTAATTCTGCCCGATGAACGATTCTGTTTGATAGTGTTCTAAGTCCGGGTATTTTAATTTCAGCATACGAACCTGGAGTGGTTTGTATATATATATTATTATTGCCTGCCGGCGGATGAGCAACATTTAATGCTATTTCAGAACCGGTTCTATTGCGAACAATATTATTAGCACTTTTAGATAAAAAAGTAAATCTAAAATTATCGACCACGGTAGAGTCTGTTGTTGGAGTAGGTTTAAATTTATAGTAAACAGATAATTTAGTATTTGCACCTATAAGATTAAAATAATTTAAGGCGTTACCGCTACCTGTCGGAATAATTCCGAATCCTTTAAAAAATACTTTCATTGCCGAATCAGTGCGAAACGCATAAGTAGCACTTGCAGAATCCTGGGATAATAACAATTGACCAAAAGCATTGGTTAATTTTATCCGTAATTGATTTGTTGTTCTTTCTTTAAAAAGAAATACTGAGTCATTTAGATTTTTGGGAGTGTATGTAGATGATCCCAATAACAAATTTTTTGTAGGGTATGTAGTACATGAGCTTGAATCCGGATTGAATTTACTCCCGGAAATTTCATAAACTTCAATACCCTGAGCAACTGTGGTATCGCCATAAGTACCTGTATAATTTAAAACCAATACAACCGAATCTAATGTTCTGTTAGCTGTAGTACCTGAAAAATAGAACGGATAATTTACAGGCTTTAATTCAGTAAAAATGGTGGCCTTTGTGGAGCCGAAGTATGGATCGTTAGTTATCGTTCCTAACACATGATCTGCTCCCGGATAAATAATTGCACACTCTTTATTTTGCGCTACCGAATCAAAATTATTTGCAACAACAGGCAAAATCAACTCAAAAGTATTTACATTATCAACCACAGGAATTAAGCCGCCACCTATGGTAGTAGTGTCAATTTTTGTACACTGCCAATTTAAAAAAGATATAAATAGTAAACCGGTAAAAGTTAGCCTGAGTTTAGTTGTGATCACCTTGTAATAAGTTTGAAAATGGAGGTTTTTTTATTTGGCGGCAAGGTCGGTATACAATTGTAAATAGTCTGTTAAATCTGACTCTGCATTAAATTGTAAAACCTTTTTTCCTTTAACCTTTGTAAATTCTTCTGTAAGTTTCTTGTCAATTTTTTCTGCGCCAAAAGTTATGGCATCTGCAAAAGAAGCACCACCCCTGAACATGGATGTATTGCTTCCATCACTAAAAGGCTCAAGATCTTTATCTTTAATATTTACGTTTATAGCTGCCAGTTTTGAAAATTCCTTACCCATTTTTTCTTTGTAAGTATTTTGCCCAAGGGTGTACACAACTTTGCAATTGCTGAATACCGGCTCTTTTTTATACGCGGTTTTTATGTACATGGGTATTAAGCCCGTCATCCAACCACTGCAATGAATAATATCCGGAGGCCATCCAAATTTTTTAACTGTCTCTAAAGCACCTTTGCAAAACAATACAGTTCTTAATGCATTATCATCAAACCATTTTTCATTTTCATCATGAAACAATGTTTTTCTCTTAAAATAATCCTCATTATCTAAAAAATAAATTTGCAGCCTTGCATTGGGTAGAGAAGCAACTTTTATAACCAAAGGATAATCATCCCCATCAACAGAAACATTAATACCAGAAAGCCTGACAACCTCATGAAGCCTGTGGCGACGTTCATTTATCATACCAAAGCGGGGCATAATACACCTAACTTCCATACCGGTATCATTTGCTTTTACAGCCAGTTTGTTTACTATTTCAGCAAATTCTGTCATCTCTAAATAAGGCGACATTTCATTAGCTATAAATAAAATTCTTTTCTTTGTTGACATTGACGCTGGTTGATTAAAAAATAAGGTGCTTTTTAAAGAGCGGCGAAGTTACTTATTTTTTCGTAAATAACAGCAGCAAATTCAATCATTTAGGGCATTTAACAACAACAAAATGGTAATCTTAAAATATGCGGAAGATGTTACTGAATACATCTCAGGCTTAAATAAACAAAGTTTATCTATAGGTTTTGTACCTACTATGGGAGCATTGCATGAGGGTCATATTTTTTTAATTGAAGAAAGCAGGAAATGGTGTGATAAAACGGTTTGCAGCATATTTATTAATCCGGTTCAATTCAATAATCCAGAAGATTTTAAAAAATATCCTGTAACCATGGAAAAGGATATTTACCTGCTTGAGAAACACGGGTGCGATGTTTTATTCATTCCGGAAGTAAAAGAAATGTACCCGGATGGGATGACTACGAGTGAGCATTTTGACCTGGGTTATCTTGAAACAATTTTGGAAGGAGAATTTCGTCCCGGGCATTTTCAGGGCGTATGCCGGGTGGTAAAGCGCTTACTTGAAATTGTTTTGCCTACGCACTTATTTTTAGGACAAAAAGATTATCAGCAATCCATGGTGATAAAAAAATTATTAGAGATGATTGATTCTCCTGCTGAATTAATTATTTGCTCCACACTTCGCCAACCAGACGGGCTGGCGCTAAGCAGTAGAAATACAAGGTTAAGTGAAGATGAAAAAAAACAGGCAACTGAAATATATAAAACCTTAAAATTTTTTAAACAAAATATTAAACCAGGAAGATTAGAAGACATAAAAAAAGCGGCCAGCGATTATCTTACATCTAAAGGTTTTAAAACAGATTATGTTGAAATTGCTGATGCTAAAAATTTAGTTGTAATGAATAATTGGGATGGAACTACAAAACTGGTTGCTTTAGCAGCAGCTTTTATTAATGATATAAGGCTTATTGATAATATCCTGCTTTCTGATTGATGCTTTTCTGTTCGTAACTTGTAAATTATTTATGAAAAAAATTGTCTCTGTTTTAAAATACCTTTTCTTTCTTGGCTTAGGCTTTTTTTTAGTTTGGTGGCAGTTTGATAAAATGACTGCGGCCCAAAGAGATCAGTTTGGCACATCGCTGCAAAATGCAAACTATTGGCTCATTATTCCGGTGGTGATTATGGCAATACTTAGCCATATAAGCCGGGCAATTAGGTGGAAAATTTTGATAGAGCCAATGGGCTACAAACCTTCTACCTCAAATACTTTTTATGCAGTTATGACGGGTTATCTTGCCAATACTTTTGTACCACGTGCCGGCGAGATAATTAAATGCTCCTTGTTAGGTAAATACGAAAAAATTCCCGCCAACAAACTTATAGGAACAATAATTGTTGAAAGGGCATTTGATTTTATTTGTTACTTAATTTTTATTGGCATAACAATTTTAATACAGGTAAACTATGTAAGCGCTTTTGTAAAAGAAAAGCTTACACAAATAGCAGCTAACAAGCAATCCTTTCCGCTTTGGGGTAAAGCGATGGTGCTAATTTTCATTATAATTTTATTGATAATTTTTATCAAATGGATGTTTAAAAAATATGAACATCATCGCCATATAAAAACCTTTAAAGGTTTTCACCTTGGCTTTAAAGAAGGATTTACAGCCATTGCCAGATTAAAAAATAAAGGATGGTTTTTGTTTCACACAATTTTTATTTGGTCAATGTATCTTTTGCAGATATATGTAGGCTTTTCAGCCTTACAACCTACTGAGCATTTAGGCATTGCAGAGGCTTGCAGTGTACTTAGCCTTGCAACACTCGGCATGATCGTTTCTCCCGGTGGCATTGGTGCCTTTCCACTAGCCGTGCAGGAAGTATTACTGATATATAATGTTGATAATGTTTCTTTAGGCTGGCTTATTTGGGGTGTTTCCACCGGTATTATTCTTATCGGTGGGTTATTAAGTTTTGGAATATTGGTTTATAAAAACAGAAAAAAGAATGAAACAAAGTCAGCAAATATCACAGAAAATTTATAACCGGGAGCAATTAAAGCACCAGTTAAAAAGATGGCAACTGCTCGGTAAAAAAGTTGTTTTTACCAACGGCGTATTTGATATTTTGCACCAGGGGCATATAAAAATTTTGTCAGAGGCTGCGGCCTTTGCAGATGTTTTAGTTGTGGGCGTAAATGCTGATGCATCAGTAAAAAGATTAAAAGGAAATGAAAGGCCAATAAATAATGAAGCCTCAAGAGCTTTGTTGCTGGCTGCTTTGGTAGTTACTGATGCGGTAATAATATTTGAAGAAGATACCCCTTTTGAAATTTTACAATTGATCGAGCCCCATGTTTTGGTAAAAGGTGGAGATTATACTTTAGATACAATTGTAGGCGCAAAAGAAGTAATTGCAAATGGAGGTGAAGTAAAAATAATTTCTTTGGAAGATGGTTTTTCTACAACAGGTATAATTAATAAAATGAAAAACACAACACAACCCTAATGGCTGTAAATAAACAAAAAACAATACCAAGAGATATTAGCTGGCTTTCTTTTAACGGAAGAGTTTTGCAGGAAGCGGCAGATAACACCGTGCCTTTGCGGGAACGCATCCGTTTCCTGGGAATTTTTTCTAATAATCTTGATGAATTTTTTAGAGTACGGGTAGGAACCTTAAAGAGAATGATAGAACTTGGCGTTAAGGCCAAAGTTCATTTGGAAGTAGAGCCCCAAAAAATACTTGCTGAAATAAATACCAAAGTAACTGAACAGCAAAATGAGTTTAACAGGATATGGAATGAGATACTAAGAGAGCTTAAAAAAGAAAAGATATTTCTTATAACTGAAAAACAGCTTAACAGAGAGCAGCAAAAATTTGTGCTCTCCTATTTTCATGATGAAGTGCGCAGCAACATTGTTCCACTGATGATTGAAACCCTGCAGGCTTTTCCAACATTAAACGATAAATCAATTTATCTCGCCTGTAAGCTTTCAAAATCGGATGGCAGCATACCGCAAAAATTCGCATTGGTTTCAGTACCTGTAACCCGTTTACCCCGCTTTCTTATTTTGCCATCAAGCCAGGGGCAATATATAATCTTATTGGAAGATGTTATCCGCTTTTGCCTCCCCCAGATATTTTCATTATTTGGCTTCGATTTATTTTCTGCCCACATAATTAAGGTAACAAGAGATGCGGAAATTGATATAGATAATGATATCTCCACATCCTTTATTCAAAAAATAGAAAAGGGTGTTAAGCAACGTAAAAAAGGAAAGCCGGTAAGGTTTATTTTCGATAAAGACATTGATCCTTCCCTATTAACTTATCTTATAAAAAGGCTTGGTCTTGCTGTAAAAGATAATATTCAGTCAGGGGGAAGAATTCATAATTTTAAAGATTTTATGGATTTTCCCGAATCAGTTTTTACAACAAAAAATCCCCGGAAAAAACCTTTTATACATCCGCTGCTGCAAAATGTAAACAGCTTAACAAAAGTTGTGTTGGAAAAAGATATCCTTCTCAATTTTCCTTACCATTCATTTGATTCTGTTATTGATCTTTTACGGGAAGCTGCCATTACACCTGATGTTGTAAGCATAAAACTAACTTGCTACCGGCTTGCACGGCAATCAAAGATCATAAATGCACTCACCAATGCAGTGCGTAATGGCAAGCAAGTATCAGTTATTTTAGAATTAAGAGCAAGGTTTGATGAAGAAGCAAATATTGAATGGAAAGAAATTTTGGAAGATGCCGGCGTAAAAGTTTTTATCGGCGCACCAGATATGAAAGTGCATGCAAAAATCTGCCTGATAAAGAAAAGAGTTAATAATCACACGTATCATTATGGCTTCGTAAGTACCGGTAATCTAAATGAAAAAACAGCAATGCTTTACGGCGATCATTGCCTGCTTACGGCAGACAGAAATATTATGGCTGATGTAAACAGAATTTTTATTCATTTGGAAAATCCTAAAAATCTGCAGATTTTAAAAGAATGTCAAACTTTACTGGTAAGCCCTGTAAGTATGCGCAAGCAGTTGTTGTTGATGATTGAAAAAGAAATTAAAGCGGCAAAAAGTAAAAAACATTCATCTATATTTTTAAAGTTAAATTCTATAAGCGATGAAAAACTTATATTAAAGTTATATGAAGCAGCAAGGCTGGGCGTACGAATTAAAATGGTGATAAGGGGAATATGCTGCATGCTTACGCAAAATAAAAAGTTCAGGAAAAAGGTGAATGCAATTAGTATTGTTGATGAATATCTTGAACATGCAAGGGTTTTAATATTTCATCACGATGGCAAAGAGAGAACCTATATATCATCTGCCGATTGGATGGTTCGCAATCTTGATCACCGGGTAGAAGCAGCAGTGCCGATATTTGATAAAAAAATTCAGCAAGAATTAAAAGAAATTGCAAACATTCAGCTGGAGGATAATATAAAAGCAAGAATTTTGAACAACGGGCTTGATAATGAATATGTAAATCCCAGAAACACTAAAAAGGTGCGTTCTCAAATTGAAATTTATAATTACCTATTAAAGAAAAACTACCTCATAAGTGAAACTGGCAGCAATTGATATTGGAAGTAACGCAGCACGTCTGCTCATCAGTGAAGTAACAACAGATGCAAACGGTATTGCAAAATTTAATAAGATAGATCTTATAAGAGTGCCACTACGCCTGGGATTCGATGTTTTTGAAAAAGGAATTATATCAGAGCATCGCACCAACATGATATTGCAGACCATGCAGGCATATAAGTCTTTGCTGAATGTGTATGAAGTAAAACATTTAAAAGCCTGCGCTACTTCCGCCATGAGAGATGCAAAAAATTCTCAGGAAATAATTGATAAAGTAAAAGCCCTGACGGGTATAGAAATAGAGATTATTTCGGGCAGCGATGAGGCAGCATTTATTTACGAAAATCACATTGCAGAAAATTTAGACAAAGATCACTCCTATTTATACATTGATGTTGGTGGCGGCAGTACAGAACTTACTTTTTTCAGCAATAACAAATTGGTTTTTAAAGATTCGTTTAATGTAGGTACCATACGCCTTTTAAAAAATAATGTGCCAGACAAACTTTGGGATGAAATGAAAGATGCGGTTAAAGAAAAAATAAAAGGTCACAAAGCCGTAACTGCAATAGGCTCCGGAGGAAACATTAATAAAATATTTTCTTTGAGTAAAACGAAGGAGGATAAACCATTACAATTAGACCTGTTAAGAGATTATTACAAAGAGCTTAGCAATGTTACCCTGGCCGACAGAATTAGTATTTACAAATTAAAAGAAGACAGAGCTGATGTAATTATACATGCATTGCAAATTTATATTAATGTAATGCGCTGGGCAGGAGCAGAACAGATTTATGTACCCAGAATTGGTTTGGCCGATGGACTGATACAACATTTATATGAGGAAATAAAAATGCAAAACACTTTGGTGTAAATTGCAGGTCTCCTACACCTCAAACATGTAGGAGACCTGCTAAGTATTCTTTACTTTTACAAAGCGATTGCTCATAAGGATTTGTTTTATTCTAATGCAGAGCCATCTCCCACTATCGCAAAGCTAAACTCTAAACTTTCTAAACCTTTAAACGTGTCAGTAAATAAAGAAGTCAAAAAAATAACTACCAATACGATTCTAAAAATGAAAGCGGTTGGAGAAAAGATATCCATGATAACTGCTTACGATTTTTCGTTTGCAAAAATATTTGACAGTGCAGGTATTGATATTATCTTGGTGGGAGATTCCGCCAGCAATGTTATGGCAGGCAATGAAACTACATTGCCCATTACATTAGATCAAATGATCTATCATGCAACTTCGGTAGTAAAGGGCAGCTCACGTTGTTTAATTGTGGTTGATCTTCCTTTTGGTTCTTACCAGGGCAATTCAAAAGAAGCATTAAATTCTACCATTAGAATTATGAAAGAAACAGGTGCACACGCCATTAAATTAGAAGGCGGAGAAGAAGTGCTGGAATCTATAAAACGCATTATCAGCGCAGGTGTACCGGTTATGGGGCATTTGGGTTTAACGCCACAATCTATTTATAAATTTGGAACTTATACCGTAAGAGCAAAAGAAAAAAACGAAGCAGAAAAACTAAAAAAAGATGCATTGCTTTTGCAGGAAGCCGGGTGCTTTGCTTTGGTGCTGGAAAAAATTCCGGCAACGCTTGCCAAACAGGTTTCTAAAAGCTTAACCATACCCACCATTGGCATTGGTGCAGGAGGACAGTGTGACGGACAAGTTTTAGTAATGCATGATATGCTGGGCATAAATACTGAATTTAAACCGAGATTTTTACGCCAATACTTAAATATGTATGAGCAGATAACCGGTGCTGTTAAAAAATATATTGCAGATGTTAAGAGCAATGATTTTCCTAACGAAAGCGAACAATATTAACCTACAAAATCTTTAAAATTTTTTTAAATGGATTTTCTTTCTCAATTAAAAATTGATAAAAACAACATAGGTGTATCTTCCGGCAGTAAATGGATAGAAACATCTGGTATCCTTAATTCTTACTCCCCTGTTGATGGAAACTTAATTGCCTCCGTAAATACAGCCGATAAAGATGCTTATGAAAAAATTATAAAAAAAGCAGAAGAAGCATTTGTAAGATGGAGATTATGGCCTTCGCCAAAACGTGGAGAAATTGTAAGGCAAGTTGGTGATGCATTAAGAGAAAATAAATTGCCGCTCGGCAAATTGGTAAGTTACGAAATGGGCAAAAGCCTTCAGGAAGGTTTGGGCGAAGTACAGGAAATGATTGACATATGTGATTTTGCTGTTGGACTATCAAGACAATTGTATGGCTTAACCATGCACAGCGAAAGGCCGGGGCATCGCATGTATGAGCAATATCATCCTTTAGGAATTGTTGGTATTATTTCAGCTTTTAATTTCCCCGTTGCCGTTTGGAGTTGGAATACCATGTTGGCCTTAGTATGCGGTAATGTATGTATATGGAAGCCATCAGAAAAAACGCCGTTATGTGCAGTTGCCTGTCAAAAAATAATCCAAAAGGTTTTTGAAAAAAATGAAGTGCCGGAGGGAGTAAGCAATCTTATTATTGGAGAGAGAGAAGCTGGGGAATGGATGAGTAATGATAATAGAATTGCATTGGTGTCCGCAACAGGTTCTACCAAAATGGGCAAGGCAGTTGGCGCTTCAGTAGCGGCAAGATTAGGCAGAAGTCTATTAGAATTGGGAGGCAACAATGCGATTATAATTTCCAATCAGGCTGACCTTGACATGGCATTGATTGGTTGTTTATTTGGAGCCGCCGGCACCGCAGGGCAAAGGTGCACAACAACAAGACGTATCATAATTCAGGAAGATGTTTATGAAGAATTTAAAAGCAAATTAACTGCGGCATATAATCAATTAAAAATCGGCGATCCGCTTAATGAACACAATCATGTTGGTCCGTTGATAGATAAGGATGCAGTAAAAGCATATTTATATTCAATAGAAAAATGTAAAGAACAAGGAGGTAATTTTATTGTAGAAGGGGCTGTGCTTAACGGCGAAGGATACGAAAGCGGATGTTATGTAAAGCCATGCATTGCAGAAGTTACCAACGATCTTGCAATTGTGCAACACGAAACATTTGCCCCAATTCTTTATCTTATAAAATATAAAACTTTGGATGAAGCCATTGCCCTGCAAAACAATGTTCCCCAGGGATTGTCAAGTTCCATTTTTACAGTAAACATGCGGGAGTCAGAGCAGTTTCTTTCTGCCGCAGGCAGCGATTGCGGCATAGCAAATGTTAATATTGGAACTTCAGGGGCAGAAATTGGTGGCGCATTTGGTGGCGAAAAAGAAACCGGTGGCGGTCGTGAGAGCGGCAGCGATGCATGGAAAGCCTATATGCGGCGGCAAACCAACACTATTAATTATACTGATAAGCTTCCCCTTGCACAGGGTATAAAATTCACTGTTTAATAAATACGTATCAAAGGGTACACAACCTTTTTAAAATTATTATAATCTTTACAGGCGGTGAGTTACTTTCCATTAATTTTAAAAATATTTGCATAAATAAAAAACCAGATGATAAAATCAATTAAACAGGCTTTACTATTTAGTATAATTATTATTGCCTCACTCCATGCATCCTCACAGGGAAACTCAAAAAAAGAAACACCTGATAACTGGCACCAGCTTGATAAAACAGAAACAGGTTACTCAGGCATAAGCCTTGGCAAAGCTTACGAATTATTAAAAGGCAAAAAGAGTAAAACAATTTTGGTTGCTGTAATTGATAGCGGTATTGATACCACTCACGAAGACCTGAAGCCTGTACTGTGGCATAACCCAAAAGAAATACCCGGCAATAAAATTGACGATGATAAAAATGGGTACATAGATGATGTTTTCGGTTGGAACTTTATTGGTGGTAAAGATGGCAGAAATGTAAAAGAAGATTCTTACGAAGGCGCCAGGGTTTACCATAAATTAAAAGCAAAATATGGTTCGCTTGTTCCCGATCCCTCTTCAGTAAATACTCCTGAGCAAAAAGCTGAAATAGAAATTTATCGCAAAGCGAAAGCAAAAATTGAAGGAGACGGATCAAACACTGTTGATCTTTTTCTTTTTAAAAGAATTTTTGAAAACATGCACAAAAGCGACAGCATTTTGCAAATAGCGATGAGTAAAACAGTCTTCACAGGTAAAGAGCTTGAAACATTTTCTCCCATATCTGCTGATGCTGTTAAAGCCAAAAATACATTCCTGTCTTTTTTAAAATCAAATAACAGCCTTGATCAAACCAACAAAGAATTTATGGAAGGGTTTGATGAGTATTTAAAAGGTGAAGAAAGAAAATCAGATTCAAAAACAAAAGCGCCAAAAGAGTACCGTAAAGAAATTGTAAAAGATAATGAAGCTGACATTAATGATAAATATTATGGCAACAACGATGTAATGGCAGGCACACCAACGCATGGCACACATTGCGCCGGTATAATTGCAGCAGCACGAAACAATAATAAAGGTGGTGATGGTGTTGCAGATAATGTGAAAATAATGATGCTGCGTGCAGTTCCTGATGGGGATGAGCATGATAAAGATATTGCACTTGCTATAAGATATGCAGTTGATAATGGCGCTCAAATTATAAGTATGAGTTTTGGAAAAGATTTTTCGCCGGAGAAAAAATGGGTTGATGATGCAGTAAAATATGCCGAAAGCAAAAGTGTGCTAATGGTACATGCTGCAGGAAATGATAACAAGAATATTGATACTGCAGATAATTTTCCTAACCCTGTTTTTGCCGACGGAAAAGGCAGATCAAATACTTTTATAACTGTAGGTGCCAGCGGCGATGAAACCAACGGCGGCATAACGGCTAGCTTTAGCAACTATGGTAAAAAAGAAGTGGATATTTTTTCACCAGGTGTAAAAATTTATTCCACTTTACCGGGCAGCAACTATGGCAAGCTTTCCGGCACCAGTATGGCAGCCCCCGTGGTTGCTGGTGTTGCAGCTTTACTATTATCATATTACCCTGACCTTAGTGCAAGGCAATTAAAATACATTTTAGAAAAATCTGCAGTGCCCATTACCGACAAAGTAAAATTACCCGGCACAGATGATAAAGTAAATCTTGCTGACATTTCTAAAACCGGCGGAATGGTGAATGCCTATGAAGCCATAAAGCTTGCTGCCACCATTAAAGGCGAAAGAAATATAAAAGAACCTGTTATAATAAAACCTAAAATAGTGAAGAAGAAAAAGAAAGGATAATTTTTATAAAACAGTTTTGCATCTCAGCCCACAAGGCTGAGATTTTTTTGGGGTGCATTCCAAATTGTCGCAGCAGTAAGTGGTTTGTGAGGTCACAAACCACGGCATAGCCTGGGTCGGTGTCTTCACCGACCGAAATAAGGAGCGATAATTTGGGATGCACAATTTTTTTGCCTCAGCTATAGATTTAAAAATCTATACATTTACTTTCATTTTTAAATTATTAATTATGAAACCATCCCAACAGAATTATCCTCCATATTTTGAGAAATATATTAACCTGGTTAAAGAAGATGATTTAATGCAGTCTTTTAAAAATCAAGTGCCTGAAATTGAAAAAACACTGAGCTTGATTGATGAAGAAAAAGCCGGTAAAGCTTACGCAGAAGGCAAATGGACATTAAAAGAATTGCTGCAACATATAATAGATACTGATAGAATATTCAACTACAGAGCTTTGTGCTTTGCACGTAAAGAAACAACCTCTCTCCCCTCTTTTGATGAAAATTTATATGCGGAAAATTCAAACGCAAATGCAAGAACATGGAAGAGCCTTTGCAGCGAATATTTTAACCTCAGAAGATCAACAGAAGATTTGTTTGAAAGCTTTACAGAAGATATGTTGCAAACAAAAGGCATTGCCAGCAATAATCCCATATCAGTAATTAGCATCGGTTTTATAATAGCCGGACATGCCTATCATCATCTTAATATTATTAAAGAAAGATATTTGCAGCATTCAGCATAATTGGTACTGGCTGCTTCCGGAAAGAACCGAATGTAGTTTTTCAACCAGGTCGTTAACTTCAAAAGGTTTGGCAATAAAACCATCTGCATAATATTCATAAATAACATTTTCCTGCACACGGGGAAAGGCAGAAAATATTAAAATAGGAATATGCTTTGTTTCGGATTGTGTTTTTAATTGCTTGCAAATTTCCAGGCCATCTATGCCATTTAAAAAAACATCGAGCAAAATTATTTGAGGCTTAAAACTGTTTATCTTAATCAAAGCATCATCCCAGTTATCATTCACTTCTACCTCATAACCTTTAATGGTGAGCAAGGCTTGCGTTACTTCAAGAATGTCTTTATCATCATCAACAACCAAAATGCGTGGCATTATTGTTATGTTTTAATGTGCTATAAAGTAAATTTAAGCTTAATTTTTAAATTTTGAATACGGGCAAATTGCCCTCTATTCCGCAGCCTTTTTAAAATCATTAAAGTTTTGCCGTGGTGGTTGCCTGATAAAATAAAGTATATTGTAAATTTATAAGATATAGCAAAAAAAAATTGAATAATGCCCCTTAGCTGGAATGAAATTAAAAGTCGTGCTTTTGCCTTTTCTAATGAGTGGAAAGATGATGTTAGCGAACATGCAGAAGCCAAATCTTTCTGGGATGATTTCTTTAATGTGTTTGGCATTTCCCGTCGAAGGGTTGCAACGTTTGAACAACAAGTTAACCTCACCCCTGGCCCCTCTCCAAAAGGAGATGGGAAAAAGTCCGGCTTTATTGATCTGCTTTGGAAAGGAAATATTTTAATTGAACATAAAAGCAGGGGTAAAGATTTAGCAAAGGCATATCAACAGGCTAAAGATTATTTTCCGGGGCTTACAGAAAAAGAATTACCACGCTATATTTTAGTAAGTGATTTTGAACGATTCAACCTTTATGATCTTGAACAAAACACCGCTCATGAATTTAAACTTTCAGATTTTGTAAATCATGTTCATCTCTTTGGTTTTATTGCCGGTTATCAAAAAAGAACTTATAAAGAACAAGACCCGGTAAACCTTGAAGCTGCCGCATTAATGGGTAAGCTACATGATAAGCTAGAAGCCATAGGTTATACAGGGCATGCTTTAGAACTTTATCTGGTAAGATTGCTTTTTTGCCTGTTTGCTGATGATACCAATATTTTTGAGAAAGGAATTTTACAGGATTATATTGATTTGCGAACGGATGAAGATGGCAGCGACCTTGCAAATCATCTGGCACAATTATTTGAAGTACTTAACACACCAAAAGAAAAAAGGTTTAAAAATCTTGATGAAAGCCTTGCTGCTTTTCCTTATGTAAATGGAAAATTGTTTGAAGAACATTTGCCAACTGCAAGTTTTGATAGTGAAATGCGAAGAACTCTTTTGGAATGTAGCCTGCTTGATTGGGGCAAAATTTCTCCGGCAATATTTGGCTCTCTTTTTCAAAGTGTAATGAACCCTAAAGAAAGAAGAAACCTTGGTGCTCATTATACAAGCGAAAAAAATATTTTAAAAGTTATTAAGCCTTTATTTCTTGATGAGTTTTGGAAGGAATTTGAAAAGAATAAAGATGATAAAAATGCACTTAAAAAGCTGCATGAAAAAATTAGTAAACTTCGTTTTTTAGACCCTGCCTGTGGTTGTGGCAACTTTTTAATAATTGCTTACCGGGAATTGAGATTGCTTGAAATGGAGATTGTAAAAATCCT
>JBKJLG010000033.1:0-12150 GCA_046596995.1 Chitinophagaceae bacterium | reverse complement strand
ATCTATCACATCATCTGCTATTGATCTTACTTCTTGTAAATTTCCTTTATCAATTTCATCTTTCATTTCTATAAGCAACTCTTTATTTACTTCAGAAAAATTATTTACAAAATTTAAGGGGTTTTGAATTTCATGGGCAATGCCTGCGGTGAGTTCACCAAGGCTTGCCATTTTTTCGGATTGGATTAGTTGGGTTTGGGTGGATTTAAGGTTTTCAAGAGAAGCTCTCAATTCGAATGTTTGTTTAGCCACTTCTTCTCTTAACAACTCCTGTTGATTGACAGCCTGCTCTCTTTTTTCTTCTGATAACTGAACTACCCTTTTTGCGTTTAGCTCTACATTCTGTATAATTTCTTTATAAAGAATGGAAACGTATGCAAGCAACGACAAAGGAAATGCCAGAGTCATGATGGTTGTGATCAAAGTAACACCCGGAAAAAATGTAGTTTGGTATTTCATTGTCAATACCATAAACAAGAAAATAAAAAAAGAAGAACCTAACAAACCCACTATAATTGCCCATTGAGCACCTTTTACTCTTTTCCAGTTATAAGATGCATACCAGGTGTAAATGAAAAGTGGTACAAAGCTATTGATAGCAAGCAATACAAAGCTGTTCAGCAAAATAGTTGCAATGCCGACTATAACATTAAGTGCTATAATCACTTTGAGCAACGCTGATATTTTCGTGTTAAATATCCGGCCTGCAATTAAAATAACTACAATGAAATTCAGGTTGGAAAGTAATAAAACACCTGACCATAAAAATTTGCGAAGCGTAAATGATACCTTATTACTTTCTACCCAATAGTTGCTGAAATAGGCCATTGAAAACAAAGTAACGCAGACAGCGCAAAGAAGAAGAATGTTCTTCTTTTTGTTCAGAAAAGCCAGGAGCCAAAATAACAGTGATAAGACAACACACACTGTTATTTGAAGTGTGCTGTATATGGGCCAAGCCAATATATGCTTAGAGAATCTTGTATAATATGCAGGGCCAAAAAATCGGATGAACCTTTCAAGCCCGGCGTCTGCCGACTTTAAGTTATAGGGAGGAAAGGTAGATACATAATCCACGAAATGGATGGCAAGTG
This sequence comes from Chitinophagaceae bacterium, assembly GCA_046596995.1. Lineage (GTDB taxonomy): Bacteria > Bacteroidota > Bacteroidia > Chitinophagales > Chitinophagaceae > Ginsengibacter. The sequence continues at coordinate 11,056 of JBKJLG010000033.1, read as the reverse complement.
TGTGTTCAACACCTGTTTGCATAACGAGAGGCTGCAAAGCCCGGTTAGATGGATTAAATTCTTTAAACGGCTTACCATTGATACCTGTATTGCCATGCGATTGAATTAAAATACCATCTATGTAAATATCGGCAGCACCCCACCCTGAATAACGTAAACCAACGTCTGTATGATTAAAACCCGGATCTGTTTTTATTTTAAACCGAAACCATCCTTCCAGCCTCCCATTTTTATCCGCCATTTCCGACAACATTTCTGTTGGTTTTAATTTTTTCCAGCCATTAATATCTATTTCTTTTTTTGACCATGTGGTGTTGTTGCCCTCTTTAAACCTCCATCCATCCATCTTACTTATCAGTATTTCATCCATGATGTTGTACATACCCGGGCTAATGGTTATGGCAGTATCCTGCGCATTGGCTATGCTTATACAAAATATAAAAGGCAATATAATTGTGATGTACGGTTTCATAGATGATTTAAAATTGGTAATTGAATGATGAAGGTCGAACCTTCTCCCTCTTTCGTCTCTACTTTCAATTCCCCACCATGTGCTTTTACAATGTCATAACTCAAGCTCAATCCCAACCCAGTTCCCTGCCCGGTTGGTTTGGTTGTAAAGAAGGGTTGAAAGATTTTATCTACTATTTTTTGAGGAATTCCACCCCCATTGTCGGTTACTTCTATGGCAACACTCCGACCCCCTAAAGGGGGCTGAATGGAAGTTGTTGTTATGACAACAGTTGGTTCGTAATCATTATCACTTTGCTTTTTCTTTTCATTGACTGCATAAAAAGCATTGGTAAGTAAATTCAAAATCACTCTTCCAATATCCTGCGGAATGATATTTACTTTTTCAAGCGAAGTATCAAAATCAGTTTTTATAGTGGCATTAAATGATTTGTCTTTTGCACGTAAGCCATGATAACTCAATCGCAAATATTCATCTGCTAAGGCATTAATATCTGTTGGTTCTTTTTGGTTTGTGCTGCTACGGCTATGTTGTAGCATACCTTTTACAATGGCATCGGCACGTTTTCCGTGGTGATTTATTTTTTCTTCATTTTCCTCTATATCATTAAGTATTTCATCTTCTAACTGCTCATTTCTTTCACCTTTAACCTTTGACCTTTCACCTCTTAATTCTTCTATCAATTCTTTATTTACTTCTGAGAAATTATTTACAAAGTTTAATGGGTTTTGAATTTCATGAGCTATGCCTGCTGTTAGTTCACCAAGGCTTGCCATTTTTTCGGATTGAATGAGTTGAGACTGAGTAGCTCTTAAGTTTGTAAGTGTTATTTCAAGCCGCTCCTTTTCTTGTTTAATCTGTAAGGCATGTGCTTCTGCTTTTTTAAGATCCAGAAAACGGCGATGGGCTATATCAAATGCTCCTGCAAATCGTACAAGTATTTCAAGATCTTCTTTCGGCGGATTATTCACCACACCATTTAAACTGTAACCTATTTCACCATGCGATGTTCTTGCCATGATAAAGGTTATTCCACCAATATGCCTGATGTCGTTTAATGTTGGAGCATTGGGATCTACCTGCTGAAAATTTCCTTGAGTGATCATCTTATGGATGTAATCAACAGCTACCTCTGTTTCCAATGGCAAGATCATTATTGGCTCATCATTATTTTCCCATTCATCCATGCCCAGGTAATGACTATGAAAATCTCTTGGCAGCTCCATCACCATTCCTATCTTGGCACCATCACCGGAGGTCATTGCTTTTTCAAATTTATCGGGCAACCACATCATGTGCCAGAAGTAACCAGCTTGATGTCCCAATCTTGTAAACTCTTTACGCATGGTAACTACTATATCCAATAACTCTGTTGATTCTTTCATAGCCATGGCCTGCGACCGCACTCTTTCCAATGCAAGTTCTACTTCTGCTTCCCGGGTCTGCGCTTCTGCTTTTTGCAGGTCTTCAAATCGTTTGTAAGCAAGGTCGAATGCTGCACCCATTTTTGTAAGTATTGATTCCATTTCCTCCGGTGGAGAATTTAACAGATCAATACACAACTTGCCATTATTTAATTTTCTGGTGGCATGATATAATAGTTTTAACTGTGAGCTCTCTATAAAACTTTTTACTTCATGAGCTATATCATTTTTGTTATGTTCACGAAGCCATTCTATTATTCTCTTAAACCCCTTAACATCCTGCGTTTCTACAAAATAATCTTGTGAATTTTCCCAAACCCGTTTCACATATAAATGCGAGTCTTTTGATTTTAATCTAAATGTTATATCTAAATGTGTTTGATAGACACCGTCTATTTTTTCAAGAGAAGATAGATCCCACATCCTAATGTTATCTTTTCCTTCTTTTAGAAAAATGGTAGCAGCAACTACATCCGGTATGCCAAGCCCCATAACTTCATCTTTAAGTTTTGCTACCACGTCCATTATTTCTGTAGATTTGAACATAGCCAAGGCTTTTGCCCTTACTCTTTCTACAGCCAGGTTTATCTGTGCCTCTCTTGTTTGTGCTTCGGCTTTTTGCAGATCGAGAAAACGGGTAAAAGCTTGTTCAAACACGTTTGCTACACGTTTAAGTATTTGATTTTCTTTTTCAGAAAATAATTTTCCTGAATAACTATGAATTAAGATAGCCGCATTTTTTGTAAGGGCAATTGAACAAGAATATTGTTTTCCATCCAGTATAAGTTTCTTTCTTTCCTCGGCAATATGCTTTAAATCTGAATGTTCAAATTGAAAATGGAAATAAGCATTTTTTTCCTCAAACGGCACGTCAAGAACAACAAAATTCAGCCCTTTTTCTCTTGCAGCATAATAATTATTGTGAAACGAACTATTAAAATAAGGCAGATGAAAAATTGATGCATAAGCCTGCGCAGGCGTGGCAATCCACAGATCAAAATCTCTAGTACCTTCTTTATAAATATGGATATTGGTAGAATCCATTTCAATATTTAGTTCCTTAAGCTTCTCAAAAACGACCTGAACAACCTCATTCAATTCATTACTGTTATGCATAGCCAACGAACGTGAACGGACTTTTTCCAAGGCTGTTTCAATTTGTGCTTCTCTTGCCTGTGCTTCTGCTTTTTGTAGATCGAGGTAGCGACGATAGGTTTGGGCAAACACATTTACAAAGCGAAGGAAGATTGACGTTGCTTCTTTTGTAAACTCATTTAGTGAGAACACATAGAGACAACCTTCTTTAAAAAAGAAATCGGTATGTACTATTCTTTCGAGTGATGAATAATAGTCTTTCCTGATTTTGTAATTAGCCTGGTTTTGCATGGCCTCATAGTACTTCAGTTTATCTTCTCCTTCCAGTATGTATTGATAAGTTTCTTTTTTATCTAGCCAGTTTCGGTAAACATTTTTGAGAAGCGGATGGAGCTGCATATTTAAAAAGCCGATTGTTAATGCTGTTTTTCCTGTTGCATTTTCTGCTGTCCATAATTCCATCATTTCATTGGGTTGCATAATGCCGATGCCGCAACGGTCTTGTGGTGTAAGAACGCCGAGAGCCGTTAGTTCATCAAACAATGCAGCTACACTTTCGCCCACATCATTGCTATTATGCATAGCCATGGTTTTGCTTCTCACCCTTTCCAATGATGCTTCTATCTTTGCTTCTCTTGCCTGTCCTTCGGCTTTTTGCAAATCGAGAAAACGGGTATATGTTCCATCGAATACTCCGGCAAACCTTTCAAGTAAATGAATAGCTTCATGTGGTTCCGGTGAAGAAAAACTCAGCATCCCTTTAGAAAAAAAGGCTACATGAATTACCCAGCGTTTTTCTTTGTAATCAATTCCCGATAATTTTTTCCTGTAATCATTATATTTTCGGAGGGCAGCACCGGTAATATCTAGTACCAATGATTTTTTTTGATCCTTCCAGGCAGCGTAAATTTTTTTAATCGCTACTGGTTCGTCCAAGTCAACCTTTGCTGCTTCTTTCCATTGTGTACCATATAATGTTGAATATAAATTCATGATATTTTTCTCTTCATCAAATATGCCAATGGATACCTGATCACTTGATTCTCCCAATGCTTTAAACTGTTCAAAAAGTACAAACGAAGTTTCAGTGAGCTCTTCACTTTTTTGCATTGCCATTGTTCTTGCTCTCACTCTTTCTAATGCAAGTTCTATCTGTGCTTCTCTTGATTGTGCCTCCGCTTTTTGCAGGTCGAGAAAACGGGTATATGATTGTTCGAAAATATTAGAGAAGCGACGTAGGATAGCGTTTTCTTTTTCGCTATATGGCAAGCCTTCGTAATTTTGAACTGTTATTGCAGTATTTTTAGACCATGCAGATGACCATGCAAATGCTTTTCTTTCTAATAAGCTCTGCTTTCGTTCTTCCGGGATATGTTTTAAGACGGTATTTTCAAAAAGGTGATGTAGAAAACTGTCTTTCTCCTGTCGGGTAAGTGAGGCGGCAATAAAATCAAAGCCTTCATTCTGTGCCTTTTTGTTTTGCGTAAAAACCGGGTGATCAATCCATGGCACATGCAGTTTTACAGAACTGTCAGTGTTAAAAGAATAAAGCCACAAATCCCAATCATTGTTTGTATGGTTTACATTAAAGTTGGCGACATCTAACTTAAAACCTAATAGTTCGAATTGTTTAGCAGTTTCAGAAATTACATTTAATAGTTCGTCACTATGGTGCATAGCCAAGGCCTTACTGCGAACTCTTTCCAGTGCTGCTTCAATGTTCGCTTCCCTTGCCTGAGCTTCTGCTTTTTGCAGATCCAGAAAACGAGTATAGGTTTGTTCGAAAACTTTTGCAAAGCGTTTGAAAACATCATGAACTTCAGGTACTGGTTCATAAGAAATAAACAACAGGTACCCCTGTGAAAAAAAAGCACAATGCATAATTTGAAAAGTTGGAATTGAAACTCCAGCATCCGACATTTGTTCCATAACATTCCTAAAAGTGGGAATAGACGCCATATACCTGTAATGCGCTTCCAATTTCTCACCACCCTGTTCTTCTACAAATAAAGACTCTCCTCTTTTTGCAGCTTCAAAGATTTTGAGAAAAACATCTTCCGAACTTGACGTTTTAAAAGGTGGCTGAACCCTATCATCCCCAGACATCCATGCAGTAGCAGCTTTTCTATCCTCATCCCAAATATTAAAACCGCAAGCAAATTGCGGCACGCCCAATGCTTGTAACTGTTGAAACATCAGCAGTGCTGCATTTGGTAATTCATCACTTTTTTGCATCGCCATGGTTCTGGCACGAACCCGTTCTAATGCCAATTCTATTTCTGCTTCTCTTGCCTGTGCTTCTGCTTTTTCAATATCTAAATATCTTGTATAGGCAAGTTCAAATACTTTAAGAAACCGCTTAAACAAATTAATTTCTTCCTGGATTAAGGGAACATAAGTTGAAATGCCCAATGCAACTGGTCCTAAAGAATACCAATAATAATTTAATGAAGTTGATTTTTCTAAATAGGTATCAATAAACTGGTTGGTTGTTTTTTGATAAGCCAGCCAGTCTTTCAGTTCTTCTCCTGCGATGGAAACAATGTAATCTTTTTTAGCACCGTTTATCATACGGTTTGCAAATTCTTTTTGAATTTCGTGATTTTTAAAATCAACTTCTGTCACCAATACTTTGTTATGTTTTACATAATATTCATAATTCATGTATGTGCCTTTCTCTTTATAAAAGATGGCAGTTTGTACGTTACGGATTTCTTTTACTTTCAGATGTGCCAGCTGTTCTGAAATAACAATACATACCTTTACCATATCAGCCGGATGATGCATCCCCAGGGCGATTGTTCTAACCCGTTCCAGCGCAACTTCAACTATAAGGGCATTATTTTTTTGTTCAAGCTCAGCTGTTTTTACATCCACTAACTTTTGTAATTTTTCATTTTGCTGCTTCCATTCGTCAATACCGAAAGTGTCTTTCTCACTTTCTACATTTTCGGGTTTTGATCCATGAAAATGAACAAGAAGCCATTTATTATACTTGTATTCAAAAACGACTGAAAATCGCACATACATTTCAACAGTTTCGTTGTTCAGATTGATTGACATTAAAATATCATCTGCAATAACTGCTGTATTTTCATCAGCTGATATGCGGCGGAATACAGGCATATAATTGAACAGTATTTCAATATTTTTAGACTGCTCTCTTTGCCTGCGTATTAGTTCTCTAACTCCTGGTTTAGCAAATATTTTTTCGTCAATTGTAGTTCCATAACCCATTATATCTTCTACAACCAAATCATCAATGCTATCTATTGACAATTTGTTATTAAACGCCAGGTCTAATAATTTTTGATGATTTTCGTATAGTAATTTTTCTTTTGCAGCGTTCATTCTTGGTATAAATTAATAAGGTAAATCAATAGTAAATTCCGTACCTTCTCCTTCCTTCGTCTCCACTTTTATTTCTCCCCCATGAGCTTTAATAATATCATAGCTTAACGATAACCCCAAGCCAGTTCCCTGCCCAGTTGGTTTAGTAGTGAAGAAGGGTTGAAAGATTTTATCCAATACTTTTTGAGGGATGCCGTTGCCATTGTCTGCAACTCTTATTTCAGCCCCCCTGCCCCCGGGAAGGAGGTTCTTGGAAGTTTGCACTGTAACGGTAGGTTCATAGCCGGGAAGATTCAACTTCTTTTTTTCAGTTACTGCATAAAAAGCATTGGTAAGTAAATTCAAAACAACTCGTCCAATATCCTGCGAAACAATATTTATTTTTTCTAGTGATGTATCAAAATCGGTTTTGATTGTGGCATTAAAAGTTTTGTCTTTTGCACGTAAGCCATGATAACTTAATCGCAAATATTCCTCTGCTAAAGCATTAATATCGGTTGGTTCTTTTTTATTGGTGCTGGCTCTAGAATGTTGTAACATCCCTTTTACAATTGCATCTGCTCGCTTGCCGTGATGATTTATTTTTTCCTGGTTATCTATTAAATCATCTGCAAGTGATTTTACTTCTTTAAAATTCCCTTTATCAATTTCCTCTTTCATCTCAAGCAATAATTCTTTATTTACTTCAGAAAAATTATTGACAAAATTTAAAGGGTTTTGAATTTCATGTGCAATGCCTGCGGTAAGCTCACCGAGCGAAGCCATTTTTTCGGATTGGATTAATTGAGCTTGTGCAGCTTTTAATTCTTGCAGAGATTTTTGCAAAGCAGCATTTGTTTCTTCTACCGCTTTTCTTTTTTGCTCCAATTCTTCAATGGTTTCTTCTAATAAGATAGCGGTGGTGCGTTTTATTTTTTCTGTTCTATCAAGTTTAAAGGCTGTTATTTCTAATTCTTTGTCAGCTTCTTTTAATGATTTGTAAATAGAATTTTTCTGTTCAGCAGATAAAGTTTCTTCGTGCTGAGTTATGTTTAATATATTTTGCAGGTGCTGGTTCATTATTTTTCTTTTAATGCTACCCAGCTTACAGTTGTTCCATGCAATTCCGGAGAACTATCATTTAGCTTTCCAAATTCACCCAGTGAGAAAAAGCCTGCCATTGGCTTATTCCAGGTATTAACCAAACCTTCCAATTCTGATGACATAAGCGGACCTAATGAATATTGTCTTCCTATACAGGAAAAAATCAGCATAGCATCAGCTACCGGTAATTCTTTGTCTCTTATTTCTCTTGAGCTTTCGATAACCGTATCAATTACTTCAAAATCCGGGGGAAGTGAAAATCGAAACTTTGCACCTTCTTTTACTACTCCGCCCAGCATCACCGATTGGTCTTTTGTATTCCAAAGTAAAGTAGGCAGCATCATTGGACTTCCCGATTCCCGTTGAACTTGCAATGGATAATTGATATTAAGTGATGTTAAGCCTTCTGATTTTACAATTGTCTCAATATCTTTTCCCAGAAATTTCTTAATCACATCCATAGCAGGTTCATTGTCTATTGTATATATCCATGAGCCCTCACATTTGGTGATCCTTTTCTCCGTTCCTACAGGTTTCCAACCAGAAACAGCAGTTCCTTTTACATCAATCTTGTCCTCATCGAGGATTAGTGTTATAAGTCCATTTGAAGTTTTAGCATTGTTTGTAAAAACGCATCCGGTAAAATTTACAGCTTCCCCAGCCATGCCACCGATTACTTTTACTGCAGCACCTGCTTTATCTAATAACCCTTTAATAATCTCTTCACCCGGAGTTTTGAAATTTGCAGCAGAAATAATAAAGGCTGGATTTTTAAAGGCATCTTTTCCTAATTGTCCAACCTCACACGCAGATTCATATACAGATGCTGTTTGGAAATCTTTTAAAACAATTTTAAAATCAGCAATGTTAATATCTAATAACAACACAACGATACCTTCAGGTTCAATACCTTCATCAGTAAATTTATCGGAAGTGCTGGCGCCAAAAATCGAAATGCCTTTTGCATCAATGATGGCAGCAATTCCATCAATATCTTCTAACTTACTTAAAAAAACAAAAGCAAGAGTTGGCTTAAACTCATCGGCTATGCTTTGTTGTAAAGCATCTTGAACTTCTTCTATTGATTTTCCTTTTATTGATTTTGCTTTCATAAATATCAGTTGTTTAACGTTACTACATCTCAAATCAACAAAGTAAATCGAGTTACGACTTTGTAGCTTTATTTTCCAGTCATTTCTATAACCCCCTTCCGGTTTTCCATATACCCGGTTTCAATATTTTTCTTTGCTGTATCTAAAAAAAATGCTGCGGTGTGATCTTCGGGATGTATTGCTGTAATTGATTGAAAGGTTTTGAGAGCTGTATCAAATGAACTGTTTAAATACTGGCTGATGCCTTCATTAAAAGCCGGAAGTGTTTTTTGTTTTTTAGTTATTTCTTCTTTTGAGTTACCGCTAAAACATTCATGTATCTGTAATGACTTGTGCTTTCCTTTTAACTGTACCAGTCCAAGATATCTTAAATGGAATTTTTCTTTTTCATTCATTTGCTGAAGGCATGCATCACTCAGGATAATGCCGGCTTTATAATGCTTGGTCAGGCTTTCCAGCCGTGAGGCAGTATTTACTGTATCAGAAATGGTAGTGGCATCCATCCGGTCGGCATCGCCGGTTATACCCATTATCAGCGGACCAGTATGCATACCAATACCGATACTTATAGGTGATTGATTGGTGGATGCTCTTACAACATTTAATTCTTCCACTTCTTTTTGCATATCTATTGCTGCCTGCATGGCATCACCTGCATTGTAAGGAAAAATGGCCATGATTGCATCGCCAAGATATTGATTGATGAAGCCATTATTTTTTCGGATAGCGGGGCCCATACGTTCATTAAAAGCACAAACGAATTTAAAATTTTCTTCCGGGCTCATTTGTTCTGATAGCGTAGTGTAATCCCTGATGTCAGAAAAAAGAACAGTAACAATTTTTTCAACCTGGTCTCCGAGCTTTACATCAGTTATCAGATTATGCCCAAGCGATCTTATAAATTCATAAGGCACAAATTTGCCGGTTGCTTCATACACCACTCTCATAGCTTCCTCTCTTTCTTTTGATTCCCGTATATTTTTTTGATAGAGTAAAGCGCTTTCAATTGCGGCTGAAGCCTGCAAGGCAAGTGTTGTTAGTAATTTTAGATGCGCTGCGGTGTAAGGAGTTGCTTCATCACAGGCAAAAATTATGACACCCATAATTCTGTCATTAACTTTTAATGCAGAAAATATTAATGATGTTACCTGCGGCGAAATAATCTCGGCAGCCGATAATGAAGTAGTGTCTGTGATAATTTCTGATTTTCCATTTAACAGGATATTAAAAAGAAATTGCCTCTCCTGGTTTATCTTTTCTTCTTCAAAAAATAATTCTCCGGATGAGGCTGCTACTGCTAATTTTTTCTTAGTTTCATCCCAAAGTATTACAGCCCCATGGTTTGAATTTATTACCGTTCGTGCTTCTGATAAAGTAATTTCACAGATAGACTCTGCATCAATTGTACTGGCTAATTTTTCAGAAAAATTAAAGATGAGGTTTATTTCTTTGTAAAGGGTGAGAACCTCTGCGCCCAATTTTTTCTTCTCCGCTTCTTTTTCCAGGAGATATTGTAAAAGCGCTGCCACGTGTTTTGCTTTTTCATTTCCCTTTACAATACCAATTAGCTCGTCATCTATTTTAAGCGGATGTTCAAAGGTGTTTTCGTGCTGTTCATCACCAAATAATATTTTTCCTGCAGCATCTTGTATAAAAATACTTTTACAGGTTTCCCCTGCGATGGAAGTAAGGATTGAAGAAATCTCTTCTTTAGCAATAATATTTTTTAAGCTTAGCCTTGCCATGTAATTTTTTTAGCCACTAAGCCACTAAGACTGAAAGTTTCACAAAAAAACTATTTGTGGTACTTAGCTCCCTGGCGGCTTTGTGGCAAACATTTATGCTTCCAATTGCAGCACCTCTCTTGCTTTGGCAAGTATAACTTCTGGGTCAAAAGGTTTTGTCATATATACATCTGCGCCAACTTCCTGTCCCTTCAGCCTGTCTAACTCCTGTCCTTTAGCGGTTAATAAAACAATATAAACATCATTTAGAAGTAATTCTTTTTTTACCCGCCGGCATACTTCCATGCCATTCATCTTCGGCATCATTACATCCAAAAAAACCAATTGAGGATTTTCCGCCTGTATAATTTCCAAAGCCTGCTCCCCATTTTCAGCAGTAAAAAATTCTACTCCTTCATCTTCTAATTCTTCCACTGTTTGTTCAATAAGCATACGGATGTGTGGTTCATCATCTACAATTAAAATTTTTTTTGACATTTTTTTAATTTTATAAATTCAGATTAAAATCCCGAAGGGATGACCTTAATATAATACCATAACAACATTAGTTTAACCCCGAAGGGGTGAAATTATAGTTAATCATAAAACTCAAATAAATATTTTTCATCAAAAGATATTTCAAACTTATTTAATAGTGATAAATATTCTTTTTTGACATTTTTTTAATTTTATAAATTAGCTCAGATTAAAATCCCGAAGGGTTAACATTAATATAGATATGCCCGGCACATTTTCTCAAATATATATTCAAATAGTTTTTGCTGTAAAAGGAAG
>JBKJLG010000132.1:0-4034 GCA_046596995.1 Chitinophagaceae bacterium | reverse complement strand
ATTTAGAGATAATGATTGACAGAATCCTTTATTTTTACAATCCTTAAAAATGGGTCCCGTAGTTCAATGGATAGAATAGAAGTTTCCTAAACTTTAGATGCAAGTTCGATTCTTGCCGGGACTACCAAATATAAGTAGACATTAATTTTATCGTTTAGTTTTTCAACAAATCCGCGGCAATTGCTCACCGGTAAGCATATTAAGCATTCTTCTTCCGCCAACGCTGCTGGTTAAAATTACCTGTTTTGGATGATCAGTAGTTACTGAACCTATAATTGCTGCGTTTTTACCCGTATCCATAGCCTTTAAAACATTTACAACCTCCTCTGCTGCTTCACCGGCAACAACTGCAATAAAAATTCCTTCGTTTGCCACGTACAACGGATCCAATCCAAGCATTTCACAGGCGCCTTCCACCTGCTCACTTACCGGGATTAAATTTTGCGAAAGGTCAATACCAAGCCCACAATCTTTTGCCAATTCATTTAAAACCGTTGCCACTCCGCCTCTTGTAGGGTCCCGCAAAAAATGAATGTCCTCTCCGAAGAGATCTAATAAATTATTTACTGCAGGAGCAAGATTACAGGTATCACTTTCCAGTTGGGTTTCAAATACCAATCCTTCCCGTACTGACATGATAGCAACACCATGCGTAGCCACATTTCCACTCACGATTATTTTATCTCCGGCACAAACATTTGTTGCTGCAATTTTTGCTTTAGGATGCACTTCTCCGATGCCACTTGTATTTACAAATATTTTATCACCTTTTCCTCTTTCCACAACTTTTGTATCGCCGGTTACTACTTTTACATTTGCTTCTTCGCAGGCAAATTTTATTGAAACTAATATTTCCCAGAATTCTTTTACCGGTAATCCTTCTTCAATAATAAAACTTAGAGAAAGGTAGCGGGGAGTAGCACCGCACATTGCTAAATCATTCACCGTTCCATTCACCGCCAACTCACCAATATTTCCCCCCGGAAAAAATACAGGTGTTATTACAAAACTGTCTGTTGAAAATGCAACTGGGTTTTTCAACTGCAAAAAAGCGCCATCATGATGCTGGTCGAGGTAATCATTTTTTAAAATATCAAACACCCCACTGTTTAATAGATTATGAGTTAATACGCCACCGCTTCCATGCCCTAAAGTAATGATGTCAAAGTCCAGTTTTGGCATCGGGCATTGGAGATGCATTTTGGTTTTTTTATTTTGAAATTCTGTTTCTTGCATGAAATATTTTTAATAATAGCATTTGAAATTCCTTAGGCTAAAGCCTAAATATTTTGCTTGATTTAGTCCCCGGCATAAATGCCGGGGTTAATAAAATAGGCAACTATATCTTTCCAATATTTTCAGATTTCTTTATAACAAATTTTACATCCCAACATGTTCTATCATTAACCCAACAGTTTGGAATTTTGGGTTTTTGAAAAGTACCTTACCTAGCCTATGCTCCAAATATTTTTGTTGTCTTTAGTTTACCTGTATAATACCTGTGCTATAAATACTGCAGCCTACATCTATCTAAGATTTCAGTCTTATACCTATCTAACACCTGCCGAATACACGCTCTTCATTAACCCAAGGCTTTAGCCTTGGGATTTTCAGTGACAACAATGGCTTTAGCCAAAGTCCTCTTCATATCCCAAGCTATTCAAAAATCGTTTGTATTCTTCTGCAAATGTTTGTTTTTGATGATGCGCCTGCTGATTTCTGATATATGCTCTTACAAATTCTATTTTATCTTCGCTCACAGATGCTGCAAAATATTTATCAGCCCATGCTAAACCATCTTTTATTAACCCAGTTTGATTTGCCCAATGAGCACTTTCGCCTTTTAATAATTGCATTTGCTTTGATATATTATTTTCAGCTTTTAAAAGCATTAGTACATGTATATGTTCGTCATGACCATTAATTGTATCTACGTAAATACCCTTTTCTTTTGCATTGGAAATAATATGGGAAGAAACCTGCTGCAGGATAGTTGGGTTTAATATTCGTTCCCGATTTTTAGTACCCCAAACTGCGTGTATCCATATTTTGATGTATGACATGTCTAAGAAATTTATTATCAAACAGCTTAGGCTAAAGCCTGCATTACTACTTTCTCAATTCCCCCGGCATAAATGCCGGGGTTATAAAAACACAACATCATAAAAGTTACAATAATTTTTATGAAACAATTGAAACGCAATCAGGCTTCCACTCTCTCCACTTCATTTAATGCTGAGTAAAAATGATAGTAAGTAGCACATGAACCTTCGGATGAAACCATAGGAGCCCCGAGCGGATGTGAAGGTTTACAAAGCGTTCCAAAATTGGCACAGTCCAAAGGTTTTTTCAATCCTTTCATTATGGCGCCGGCAATGCAGGTTTCATTTTCCTTGGTTTCTGTTAATGGAACATTGAATTTTTTAGTGGCATCATACAATGCATACTTTTCTTTTACTTCTAGCCCGCTATGCGGAATAACATCCATGCCACGCCACATGCGGTTACTGATTTCAAAAATTTCCATAATGGCTTCCTGCGCCGGAATGTTACCTGTTTCACGTACTACCCTGGCATATTGATTTTCCATTTTGTATTCGCCTTTTTCCAGTTGGCGAATTACCATTAAAATTCCATGCAACAAATCTATTGGTTCAAAACCCGTAACAACAATCGGCACTTTATATTTTTCCACGATAGGGTAATATTCGCTGTTACCCATTATAGTGCAAACATGACCGGCAGCCAGAAAAGCCTGCACAACTGTTTCAGGGTCGCTCAATAATGCTTCCATAGCAGGCGGTACCAGTACATGCGAAGCGATGATAGAATAATTTTTCAATCCTAATTGATGAGCTTGTATAACTGACAAAGCATTGGCAGGAGCAGTGGTTTCAAAACCCACTGCAAAAAACACAACTTCTCTCTCGGGGTTTTGTTGAGCAAGTTTTACAGCTTCCAAGGGTGAATATAAAATGCGAACATCGGCTCCTTCGGCTTTTGCCTGCAGCAAACTTTTTTCTGAACCCGGCACACGCAGCATATCCCCGAAAGAACACATTATCACATTTTTTTCTTTTGCCAAATAAATGGCACGGTCAATTAAATGGGTGGGTGTAACACAAACAGGGCAACCCGGTCCATGCACCATCGTAATTTCTTTGGGCAGCATTTGCAGCAGTCCATATTTAACCAGACTATGTGTTTGTCCGCCGCACACTTCCATGATAGTCCATGGTTTTGTTACAGTTTTTTTTATTTCATCAAGATATTGTGCTGCTAATACGGGGTCACGGTATTCGGTTAAATATTTCATGACATTATTTTTGTAATGATGGCATCACCTTGTTTGGCTAACTCCTCTTTTGTAATAGTTTCGTCAACCGGAGAATTATATAATTCATCCAGTTCATTCATCTGTTCTAAAAATTTGAGAGAACTCTTTGCTTCTTCTTCATCAACAATACTTATAGCAACACCAACATGCACCAATACATAATCATTTTCCTTTGCATCCGGAACTAAGTGTAGATTAATTTCTTTTACAATGCCGCCCAGTTCAACTTTACCCATACTCATATATCCTTCTTTAAAAGGTTCAATTGATTTTATTCTACCGGGGATGGCTAAGCACATGTTTATAAAATATGAATGATGAAATAATCTTTATAAATAAATTTACATTATTTTTTGCATAGCGTTTCTTTCGTGCATTGCAAACCACACCAGTTGACCAAATGAAATATTCTCATCATTAGGTGATAAATCTTTGTTGAAGTATAATTCATATTTCTCTCCCAATATTTTTATTGCCAGATCGATCATTAAACCGTTTTGAAAAACGCCTCCGCTAAAACATATTTTGCGCAAACCTAACAGGTCTTCAAAACCTGTTAGGTTTTGTGATGCTGTTTTTTTTATAGCTAAAACAAGGTGTACATGAAACCATGCTGCGATCTCAGATTTATCTTTTCCTTCATTAATTTGTTTTACAATTTCTTTCATTAATAATTCGGTGGATAAAGAGTTTTTAT
>JBKJLG010000131.1:0-4674 GCA_046596995.1 Chitinophagaceae bacterium | reverse complement strand
CCCCAAAATTTATGGAATGGTATGGCGCATTTGGTTTGTTGGTAACTATCGTTTGGTTATACTTAGAAATATTACGCCTGCTTGCAAAGCTTAGCAGCAGAAGATAAAACGTGTGCCACAAAGCCACTAAGTGCACAAAGTGACACAAAGGCCTTCTTAGCGTTTCTTTGCGACTTAGTGGCTTTGTGGCAAATTAATATTGATAAAATCCTTCGCCCGTCTTTCTTCCAAGCTCCCCTTTTTCTACTTTTTCAATTTGGATATGAGAAGGTGCAAAGCGTTCAATTTTATTAAATGCTTCATACATACTTTGGGTTACTGAAAGATTTATATCCATACCAATAAAATCCATTAATTTAAATGGTCCCATTTTAAAGCCAGAGGATTCCATAATTTCATCAACATTTTCAAAAGTTGCCATATTCAGTTCAACCAGTTTCATTGCTTCTAAATAATAATGCCGGGCAACACGGTTTACAATAAACCCCGGCGCATCTTTACACATCACTGGTGTTTTGTTCATTTGCTTACAAAGATTGTAAACAGTTTTTGCAACTCCATCATCGGTTTGTTCACCTTTTACTACTTCCACCAGTTTCATTAAATAAGCAGGATTAAAAAAGTGCATGCCCACAACTCTTTGTGGGTGCAAAATATCTTTTTGGATGTCTGAAATAGAAAGCGAGGAAGTATTAGTTGCAAAAATTGTTTCGGCATTGTTTATAGTTGCAAGCTGATTGAACAAGCTAACCTTTGCATCCACTTTTTCAATAATGGCTTCAATAATTACATCTGCAATACATTTTTTTACATCATCTAAAAATTGAATTCTTTGGAAAATACTTTCTTTTTCTTCCTGAGAAATCTTTTGCTTATCAACTAAAAATTGAAGATTTTTTTGAATGGCTTCCTTTGCTTTTTGCAAGACACTTTCATTCAGATCAAACAAAATAGTTTTAAACCCGCTTTGCGCTGATACTTGTGCAATGCCGCTGCCCATTGTGCCTGCCCCGCAAATACAAATTGTGTTACTCATTCGACGTTGAATTTATCCGATTTGATTTGCTAATAGTTTTAATTCGGAATCTGTAATATTAGATTTTTCCGATTTATCGTAAATGGCAGATAAATAAATTACTTGCTTAATTATTTTTACGCAAGTAATAATTCTTGCACCGCCTGACTTTCCCTTTCCTTTACTGGATACGCTCATGCGAACCTTATAAAAATCTTTTTCTATAGAAGTTCCAAGAAAAGGATTGACTTCTAATTGCTCTATCAGCTTAAATAGATCTAATTTTAAAGAAGGATATTTTTTTAATAATTTTTTAAATTCTTTTTCAAAAGAAGGGATAGTCTTTACCTCAAATTTCATTTAAAAATGTTTTGGCTGAACGGCTTTTCATTTTTCCTTCTGAAGCTAGTTTAGATTGATGCATTCCCTTAACTACTGACATGACAAGCTTTTTAGGTGTTGGATTTTTTTTTACAGAAACAAAATCAAAATTGCGAAGGATATCTAAAAAAAACTTGTATTTGCGTTCATCAACTTCAAGGGTAATTTCTTTCATATTCAAATTTAATAAAAAGCTTTTAAACTACACAGCACTCGTAAACTGCTTCAAAAATCTTACATCATTCTCACTGAACAAACGCAGATCTTTTATCTGGTATTTAAGCATGGTAATCCTTTCTATGCCCATCCCAAAAGCAAAGCCCGAATATTTATTACTGTCTATTTTGCAATTTTCCAAAAGATTGGGGTGCACCATACCACATCCCAATATTTCAACCCAACCGCTATGCTTACAAATATTACAGCCTTCTCCTCCGCATATCAGGCAACTGATATCCATCTCTGCACTGGGCTCAGTAAAAGGGAAATAAGATGGACGAAAACGAACCTTTACATCCTGACCAAACATTTCCTGTACAAAAAAGTAAAGTGTTTGTTTAAGGTCTGCGAAAGAAACATTTTCAGCAATATACAAACCCTCTACCTGGTGAAAAAAGCAATGCGCCCTTGCGCTTATTGTTTCATTGCGATAAACCCTGCCGGGACAAATAATTCTTATTGGTAGATTTCCTTTTTCCATTTCTCTAACCTGCACACTGCTGGTGTGTGTACGCAGCATCCAGTCAGGGTTTTGCGATACATAAAAAGTATCCTGCATGTCACGTGCCGGGTGATTTTCAGGTAGATTTAAGGCAGAGAAATTGTGCCAGTCATCTTCTATTTCAGGACCTTCTGCCACAGAAAAACCCAGGCGGCTAAAAATTGAAATGATCTTGTTTTTTACAATATTGATCGGGTGCCTGCTGCCTAAGGGTAAAGCATCGCCAGGCAATGTAAGATCAACATTGTTTTCTGTGGACTGCTGACTGTTGACTGTTGACTGCTTTAAATTTTCGTATTTATTTTCCGTAAAAATTTTAAACTCATTAAGTATTTGCCCAAACTCCCTCTTATTTTCATTCCCCACATTCCTCATTTCACCCATAACTGTTTTTACAAGCCCCTTTGTACCCAAATATTTTATCCTGAACTTTTCTGCGGCATTAGCATCCTCCGCGTTATAATCAATTATTTCTTTTTTGTATGCTTCAATCTGTTGTAACAATTCATTCATATTGCAAAAATAAGCGAGAACAAATCAGAAATCTAAAAATCATAAATCAGCAATTTTATTTTAGGTTTGTTACAACTTAATTTTACAGAATGTACGATCTGCAGGAATTTTTAGAGCCGGTAAATGTGGCTGAATTAAATAACGACAATGGCTATAATGATGGGCAGCTTGCCAAGCACATTGCAGTGTTTGAAGAAGAGTTGCCAGACATCAGCGAAGCTGACATTGTAATTGCAGGCATTAACGGCCACGAAAACATGCAGGATACGGATGCGGCAAATGCAATAAGAAAGCAACTGTATCAATTACATTACTGGCATACTGATGTACAAATTGCTGATATTGGAAATATTCGTTCTGGTGCAACAATAGCAGATACGTATGCAGCTGTAAAAACTGTTTTGGCAGAATTGCTTCGCATGAATAAAACAGTTATTCTTCTTGGCGGCAGCCATGATATTACTTTAGCGCAATATTTTGCTTACAAACAGTTAGAACAAATTATTGAAGCCAGCGTAATTGATGCAACAATTGACTTGCGCAGTGAATCGGTTGTACGCAGTGAAAACTTTTTAATGGAAATGCTGACAGGCGAACCCAATCTGGTTAAACATTATAATCACATCGGTTTTCAAAGTTATTTTGTACACCCACGCATGTTGGAAACCATGGATAAGCTTCGCTTTGATTGCTATCGTGTTGGCATGGCAAAAGAAAATATTGAAGAGATGGAACCAGTGATAAGAAATACCAATCTGCTAAGCTTTGATATTTCTGCCATAAAAAGCAGCGATGCGCCATCGGGTATTTGCAGCCCAAACGGTTTTACAGGAGAAGAGGCCTGTATGCTTACTCGTTTTGCCGGTATGAGTAACAAATTAAGTTCGATGGGTATTTATGGGTATGAGCCGGAGAATGATGTGAATGAACTTAGTGCCAAGCAGATTTCGCAAATGATCTGGTATTTTATTGATGGTAAAAGCCGAAGTAAACAGGAAGCTGAGCCCGATGAAAAACATAATTTTAATGAATTTCATACAGCCTTTACTGATATGGATACAACATTTTTACAAAGCAAAAAAACAGGAAGATGGTGGATGCAATTGCCGGATAAAAAATTGATCGCCTGCAGCTATAAGGATTATTTAAATGCAAGCAACAATGAAATTCCTGAAAGATGGCTGAGGGCACAGGAAAGGGGATGAGAATATATCAAACTAATTTAATTATTTTTAAATATGCAAAAAGAAAGCATTTATAAAATAATTGAAGATTATTTTACTGATAAACCGGTAAAAAAAGTTTTTGTTTTTGGTTCGTTTTCCAAAAACATACATAATAAAAATTCCGATATAGACTTGATATTAAACATGGAAAAGCCTGTTGGTTTATTTGCAATAGGAAAATATATGGCCGACCTGGAAGTACTAACCAATCATAAAATTGATATTGCTACTCAAAATAGTATTAGCCCTGAATTTTTTCAAATTATAAAGAACGACCTAAAAATTTTGTATAGTGCCTGAGCCCAGAGATTACCTTAAAGTAAGGGACATTTTAAAGGCTATTCAATTAATAGATGCATTTGTAGAAAACCAGGATTTTGCTGCATTTGCTAAAAGTGAGTTGCTGCAATCAGCTGTAATCAGGCAATTTGAAATTATTGGGGAAGCTGCCGGTAAAATTTCTGAGGGTACAAAACAAGAATTCAGTAATGTAGAATGGAATTCAATAAAAGCTTTTCGGAATATCCTTATTCATGAATATTTTAAAGTAGATGCAGCAGAAGTTTGGACAAGTATTCAAATTGATTTGCCCGTTTTAAAAGAACAAATGGATCAAATTTTTACAACTCAGCCAGAAAAGTGAAATCATGAAATCTTCTTATTTCTTATTTTATGTTTTATGTTTTTTATTCTCCTGCTCAGTATCAAAACAAATTGCCAAACAAGCCAACACAATTCTATTAAAAGATTCTGCCATTAGCACAGGGCATATCGGTATTAGTATTTACGAACCTGCAACGGGCAAATACTGGTACAAT
>JBKJLG010000199.1:0-7622 GCA_046596995.1 Chitinophagaceae bacterium | reverse complement strand
ACATAAAAGGCAATGGCACAGAAACGGAATTGGAGCTGTTGCATTTTGAAACAATAGCATTTGATACAGCATTTAAGGCATCAATAAAATCAGTGCTTTCAAAAAAAAATGTTGATCTGGAAAAAGTTTGTATGCTTAATGCTCACATTGCTGTTACGCATGCAGATATAATACTCAATTGCCTGCGTAAATGGGGTTATCAAAGTAATGATATAGATTTAATTGCCAGCCATGGGCAGTCAATTTATCATGCGCCTGCATGGTTGCACCAGCAAAAAAATTATGGAAACTCAACCTTGCAAATTGGCGATGGCGATCACCTTGCTGTAAAAACAGGAATTATTACCTTGAGTGATTTTAGGCAAAAACACATTGCAGCGGGGGGAGAAGGCGCACCACTTGCTATTTATGGCGACTATCTTATTTTTTCGAAAAAAGGCGAAAACCGAATAATGCTTAACATTGGTGGCATTGCAAATTTTACTTATCTGGCTGCAAGCCTTAATGCAGATGAAGTTTTTTGCACTGATGTTGGACCAGGCAACACCTTAATGGATGCTTATATGCAACAACAGTTTCCGGGAAAATACTTTGATGAAGATTCATTAGTTGCACTAAAAGGTACCTCAAATAATAAATTGTTAGCTGCATTAAAAGATCACAATTTTTTTAAACAAAGCTTTCCAAAAACTACTGGTCCGGAATTATTTAATCTTGATTATTTATCCACGGCAAAAAATAAGAGCAACACTATAAATTTATCTGCTGAAGATACTATGGCAACCCTTAACCAATTTACTGCTGATGTAATTTCAAATGCCATAAAAGAGCAAACAAAAGAAATAGGTTACAAAATATATGTAAGCGGAGGCGGTATGCACAATCCGCTGTTAATAAAATCTATTAAAATTCATTTACCCGGAATAGAATTTTATGATACTGCGACTTTAGGGATTAACCCGGATGCAAAAGAAGCCGTGCTTTTTGCTATCCTGGCAAATGAAGCTATTTGTGGCAACAATGGTTTTTCAAACAGGTTTATTAATGTATCTATGGGCAAAATCAGTTTTCCAGAATAATAATTTAATGATTTTGTCCGGGCAAAACATCGAGACATTTTTTTAAACTCTCCTTCCATTCAGGAATTTCTACTCCAAATGTGTTTTTAATTTTTGCTGTATCCAAAACTGAATATTGCGGACGTTTGGCAGGCGTAGGAAATTGAGAAGTAGGAATAGGAATTACTGCACACCTGCTATTAGAAATGTTTTTAATTGTCATTGCAAAATCGTACCAGCTGATTACCCCACTATTACAATAATTAAAAATACCATTGGCAGCAATATCTTCATGCTCAATAATTTTCATGATTGCATTTGCAAGGTCTGCAGCATATGTTGGCGAGCCAAATTGATCGGCAACTACATTTATGCTTTCTTTTTCCTTCATCAGGCGGAGCATGGTTTTTACAAAATTATTACCAAATTGAGAATACACCCACGAAGTGCGAATAATGATCGTATCTGCATTATTATTTAACGCAAGTTCTTCACCCCTTAATTTAGAAGCGCCGTAAATATTTACAGGATTAATTTTATCTTCTTCTTTATAGGGTGACGTACCGTTACCGCTAAAAACATAATCCGTAGAAATATGGATAAGCTTTGTGCCATGGGCTTTACAAACAGATGCAAGGTTGCCCACCGCATCTGCATTTATGGTGAATGCGTTTTCTTTTTCGCTTTCTGCTTTGTCAACAGCTGTATAGGCAGCACAGTTTACACAAAAATCAATTTGCTGTTGATTGAAATACTTTTTTACAGCACGGTAATTATCTATTGGTAAATTTTCTTTGGTGGCAAATAAAAATTTATATGATGGAAACTCAGAAGATAATTGCTGAAACTCTTTACCAACCTGCCCGTTAGCGCCTGTTATTAAAATCGTTTTATCAAAATACTGCTCATTCATCCTTAAAATATTTATCCCTTAAACATAAAGCTGCTTTCACTTTCATGCAGCACCGGAAGTAACCGATCCTTGTCTGATATAACCTCTTTGCCATTCGGAATTTGCCAATCGATGTTTAATGCAGTGTCATTAAAAGCTATTCCGCCTTCGCTTTCTTTATTATAAAATTCATCACACTTATAAAAAACTTCAGCGGTTTCACTAATAACTGAATAACCATGAGCAAAGCCTTTTGGCACAAGCAATTGTTTTTTATTTTCTTCAGATAATTCAATTGCATAAGCTTTGCCATAAGTTGGCGAGCCCTGGCGGATATCAACAGCTACATCAATAATTGCCCCGCTTAACACTCTTATTAATTTTGTTTGTGCAAACGGATCATTTTGAAAATGCAAACCCCTGATTACCCCAAATGAAGAACTGGCCTGATTATCCTGCACAAAATTTATATGTACGCCTTCGGTGGAAAAAGAATTTTTATTATAGCTTTCATAAAAGTAGCCACGACTCTCTCCCCAACTTTTTGGTTCAAAAATTAAAAGACCAGGGAAATCAGTTTTTACAAAAGGCATGATTATAATTTATAATTGAGAATTTTAGTATTAAGAATTAAGAATAAATATTTTTAAAATATTCTATTGTTTCCAATAAGCCATCATCGAATTTTTTTGCAGGCTGGTAGCCCAATAAGTTTGTTGCAAGAGAAACATCTGCAAGCGAATTTTTTATATCGCCTTCCCTCGCCTCACGATATGTTGCATTGTGCTGGCTTTGCAGGTTTTCTCTTATTGCATTGTATAAATAATTTACAGAAAATTTTTCACCAACGGCAACATTATATATTTTATTTAAAGCTTCAGTATTTTCTGTAAGCATGGCTTTTATATTTATCTGCACTGCATTTTCAACAAAAGTAAAATCTCTTGTCTGCTCACCATCACCATTTATAAAAACTGGAGTTTTGTTTAAAATACCTTTTACAAAAAGAGGAATTACAGCTGCATAAGGCCCATCAGGGTCTTGGCGTGGACCGAAAATATTAAAGTATCGCAAACCAATCACCGGCATTTTATACACTTTAGAAAATACATCTGCATACAATTCATTTGCCTTTTTACTAACCGCATATGGTGATAAACAATTTCCAGTGCGTTCTTCTTTTTTTGGTAGCGTAGGCTCATCACCATAAACCGATGAAGACGATGCATAAACAAAACGCTGTATATTATTATCTACCGCAGCCTTTAAAATATTTACAAAGCCGCCAACATTTACATCATTAGTATAAAACGGTTCTTTAATTGAACGGGGCACAGAACCTACTGCCGCCTGGTGGTTTACATAATTAATATGTTTACAAGCCGCTTGGCATGTTTCCAAATTTCTTATATCCCCTTCAAAAAATTCAAAAGCCGGATACTGTTTTAAAATATCAAGATTAGATTGAAAACCGTTCACCATATTATCGAGCACTCTAACTTTAGCAGCTCCGTTTTCAAGCAAATATTCTGCAATGTGACTGCCGATAAAACCAGCGCCGCCGGTTACCAGGAATGTATATTCATTTAAATTTTTTGTATGAAAGTTTGTCATTAATATTCTTTTGCTGAATAAAGTGATACTGTAAAAGAGTGTCCTTCGCTAAACTCAGGATAAACTTGCAAATGAAGTTGATTAAAGGTTTTTAGCTGACTACCAAATCTTTTTTCTACAAACTCCAATATTTTCTGCTGCTGATCTTACCCCGATAAATTCCTTTAAGATCAGCAACCATTGCATGCGGTTTTGTTACTGCAGCAAACTCAGCGTCATTTAATTTTTTATAATCGTTATGCGGTACAGTAATTATTACTGCATCATAATCTGCGGCTAAATTCTCTTCCAAGCCAAAGCCATACTCATGCTTAAGATCATTGCTGGACGCATGCGGATCAGTTACATGAACATTTAAAGAAAACGATTGTAATTCTTTTACCACATCTGCTACTTTAGAATTACGGATGTCACTTACGTTTTCTTTAAAAGTTGCACCCATCACCAATACTTTTGCATCTTTCACGGCAATGTTACTACTAATAATATGTTGAAGAATTTTTTTGGCAACATAACTTCCCATATTGTCATTAATGGCTCTGCCAGCTAAAATAACCTGTGAATCATACCCTAACATTTTTGATTTATGGGTAAGATAATATGGATCTACTCCAATGCAATGTCCGCCTACCAAACCCGGTTGAAATTTTAAAAAATTCCATTTTGTGCCGGCAGCCTCCAAAACCTCGTAAGTGTTTATTCCCATTTTATCAAAGATGATAGAAAGCTCATTCATTAGTGCGATATTCAGATCACGCTGTGTATTCTCAATAATTTTAGCAGCCTCAGCAACTTTAATTGAAGAGGCTTTGTGAACACCTGCATCAACAACTAATTCATACACTTTTGCAATTACCTGCAAACTTTCTTCATCACAACCGCTAACTACTTTTACAATGCTGTTTAAAGTATGTTCCTTATCTCCGGGGTTAATTCTTTCAGGTGAATAGCCAATTTTAAAATCTATACAACTTTTTAACCCTGATATTTTTTCTATAACCGGCAAACAATCTTCTTCTGTGCAACCCGGATAAACAGTAGATTCAAAAACAACATAATCACCTTTTTTAATAACCTTACCCATTGTTTCACTGGCGTTCAAAACCGGCGTAAGGTCTGGTTCATTATTATTATCAACAGGTGTAGGCACGGCAACAATGTAAAAATTTGCCGTTCGCAAAACATCAAGATCATTTGTAAATTCGATATCGCAATCTTCAAATACTTCCTTGTTTAATTCATTGCTTGGGTCAACACCCTGCTTCATTAGTTTTATCCTGTCAGCGTTAATATCAAAACCAATAACAGAAAGTTTTTTAGCAAACTCCAAAGCAATTGGTAAGCCTACATAGCCAAGGCCAATTACTGCCAGTTTATTTTTCTTTTCTAATAAATTATTATACATGCTAAAAAATTATTTGTTTTCTGCAATAGATTCTCTACGGATAAATTCTTTGGGAAGTTTATACAATTCATCCTGCGGCAATGATTTAAAATATTCGTAGGTTATTTGTAAACCCTCTTTGCGGGCAACTTTTGGTTTCCAGTTTAATATTTTTTTTGCTTTGGAGATATCAGGCTCACGCTGCTTTGGATCATCCTGCGGCAAAGGTTTGTAAACAATTTTTTGCTTTGTTCCTGTTAACTGAATTATCTCTTCCGCAAATTCTTTTAAAGTAATTTGATCTGGATTGCCAATGTTTACAGGCATTGCATAATCACTCATCAACAGCCGATAAATTCCTTCTATCAAATCATCTACATAACAAAAACTTCTTGTCTGGCTGCCATCACCAAAAACCGTAAGATCTTCGCCCCGCAATGCTTGCCCGATAAATGCCGGCAATGCTCTCCCATCATTCAATCTCATTCTTGGCCCGTAAGTATTAAAAATTCTTACAATTCTTGTATCCAGTTTATGAAAATTATGATAAGCCATTGTGATGGCTTCCTGAAAGCGCTTAGCTTCATCGTACACACCTCTGGGGCCTACAGGATTAACATTGCCCCAATACTCTTCACGCTGAGGGTGCTCCAACGGATCACCATAAATTTCGCTGGTAGAAGCAACTAATATTCTTGCATTTTTACTAAGCGCCAATCCCAAACAATTGTGTGTGCCGAGCGATCCAACTTTTAATGTTTGAATAGGAATTTTTAAATAATCTATCGGGCTTGCTGGTGAGGCGAAATGAAGGATGTAATCTATTTTACCTGGAACATGAATGTATTTAGAAACATCGTGATGATAAAATTGGAACTGTTCTAATTTAAAAAGATGTTCAATATTTTTTAAATCGCCGGTAATAAGATTATCCATTCCAATTACCTCAAATCCCTCTTTAATAAATCTATCACAAAGATGAGAACCTAAAAACCCTGCTGCACCTGTTATTAAAATGCGGCTACCCCCTGTCCCCCTGAAGGGGGAACTTAAATTTGTTGTTTTTTCTGTTGGCTCCAAATTCATAATATATTTTAGCGTTTAATAAATTATCAAGCCCCTTTAGGGGTTTGGGGTACTGTTTTTCTGCCAATGCTTTCATAATGAAATCCACATTCTTCCATTTGGGTAACATCAAATAAATTTCGTCCGTCAAAAATTATTTTCTCTTTTAATAAAGATGTCATTTTATTAAAATCCGGCGTTCTGAATTCACTCCACTCTGTTGCAATTACCAATGCATCTGCATTTTCCAATGCATTATATTGATTATCTGCATAATTTATTTTATCACCAATTTCATTTTTAATATTCGGCATTGCTTCCGGGTCGAAAGCAGTAATGGTAGCACCCGCTTTCGTTAGTTCATCTATTATCACCAGTGCAGGAGCTTCTCTTATATCATCTGTATTGGGTTTAAAAGCCAATCCCCACAAAGCAATTTTTTTGTTAGTAAGATCATTTTTAAAATATGCTTTTATTTTTGTTACCAAATGCATTTTTTGATTTTCATTTACCTGCATTACAGCCTCCAAAATTTTAAAATCATACTTCACTTCGCCTGAAGATCTTGACAATGCCTGAACATCTTTAGGAAAGCAGCTTCCACCATAACCTATACCTGGAAATAAAAATCTTCTTCCAATTCTTTCATCGCTTCCAATGCCGGTACGCACCATATCCACATCTGCACCCAGCTTTTCGCAGAGCTGTGCAATCTCATTCATAAAAGAAATTTTTGTAGCAAGAAAAGAATTGGCTGCATATTTAGTAAGCTCGGCAGATCTTTCATCCATAAAAATTATAGGATTCCCCTGCCGCACAAAAGGAGCATACAACTCTCCCAATATTTTTTTTGCTTTTTCTGATGATGTACCAATCACCACCCTGTCAGGTTTCATAAAATCTTCTACGGCTACACCTTCCCGTAAAAATTCAGGATTGCTGACAACATCAAAAGCGCCAGCCCCCTCTAATCCGATAGCTATCGGATCTCCCCCCAAAGCGGAAACTTTTGAAGCTGCTAAAATAGCTTGCTTTACTTTTTCTGTTGTGCCAACAGGCACGGTGCTTTTATCAATAATAATTTTGTAATCATCTTTTTTTAGCAAGCCTCCAAGGTCTTTTGCTACGCCGAGAATATATTTTAGATCTGCATTTCCATCACCATCCGGTGGCGTTGGCAAAGCAAGAAAAATAATTTTTGCATCCCTTATTCCTTCTTCAAGCGAAGTGGTAAAATGCAGGCGGCCTTCCTTTTCGTTTCTTACAAAAATTTTCTCCAACCCGGGTTCGTAAATAGTAACCTGACCGGAAGATAATTTTTCAACTTTTGCTTTATCAATATCCACACAAGTAACATCGTTTCCTGTTTCTGCAAAACATGTACCTGTTACCAAACCAACATATCCTGTTCCTATAACTGCAATCTTCATTGTTATTTGTTTATAAATGCTAAAACTTTATTTATAATATAGGTTTGTTGTTCTTCATCCAGTTCTGTATGCATGGGCAGTGAAATAACTCTTTCTGTAAGCCAATCGGTCACAGGCAGATTATATTCACTTCCGCCAAAGGCGGCAAACATTTTTTGCCTGTGAGCCGGTACGGGATA
>JBKJLG010000062.1:0-4288 GCA_046596995.1 Chitinophagaceae bacterium | reverse complement strand
GGTTTAAAAGAGTTTACTGTACCCGACGCAAAAGAAGGTTCACTGGAATGGTATTTTGCTCAAACAAAAAAGGGTAACTCAATTGCAAACTTCCGGCAGAAAAATTTACCTGCGTATATTCATAATTTTCTTGAATCTGATTTACCGTCCAGAAATTGGGGGGCTGTTGCAAATTCAGATACATATACAAGTGATTATAGGCAATACAAATTGATTAATGATTTTGACGCCGTTATTTTTATTGATTCTACAACCAGAGCAAGACCAACCGCAACTGGAATAAGATGAGTATTAAGACCGCCAGCAATTTTCATTTACCCCAACTAGCCGTTTTGCAACGAGGGCTTATAAGAATATATAGCCCCAATCTATTACTCCAATTATAATTAGCTTGCAATCATTTAGCGGAGATAAGAATTGGCTGAACTTATATTATAAATTATGTAAAGATGACAATCATGCAATTTAAATTGGTGATAGAATAATAAACATAAAAGAGATTAAACTATACCAACGAAAATCCAGTTAGAAATGGATTTGTTGTAAAATGACTGGGATTATTTTTACTACAGTTCAATAGATCATCAAGGCAAGAGGCTAAGTTAATATCAGGTTTGCTTTTTTAAGCCCTTATTTGGTATAGACCAAACAATAAAAACAATTATCAACGCATGAAAAAGTCAATTTTTAATCTCGCTTTTCCAATTACATTTTTTTTTACCAGTTGCGGGCAAACCCCGCCAACACAAATTCAACTAAATAATAATTCTACATTTATTTCACAAAGGGATGTTGCGGTGGGCGGACCATGTGACCGATGCGAAACTATGTATGAGGGCATTCCCCAGGTTGAAAAAATATTTTGGGAAACAACTCTGGCTGGCAAAAACGAGACCGGCGAAATGATGGAAATTGACGGAACTGTTTTTATGAAAGATGGTAAAACTCCGGCGAAAGATGTTGTGCTTTATGTATATCATACAAACGCCAAAGGCCTATACACTCCCGCTGATACACAAACTATCGGAAGGATACATGGACATTTAAGAGGTTGGGTAAAAACAAATGAGCAGGGGAAATTTAAATTACATTCTATCCAGCCTGCCCCTTATCCTCAAAGTAATATTCCAGCTCACATTCACATTCTTATAAAAGAATCCGGTAAAACTCTTTATTATGTTGATGAAGTTTGGTTCCAGGATGATCCGCTTGTTACGAAGGCTGAAAAAGAAAGGTCTGAAAAAAGAGGTGGAGATATGATTATTCCTCTTAATAAAAAAGACGGAGTATGGATGGGGAAATTAAATATTACTGCCGGATTAAATATTCCCGGCTATCATTAAGAACTACAATTTCTCTAAAATTTAAAATTCGTACACACCAACATTACTTTGCAGGCTTAATAACAATTATTACATTTATCAAAACTTACTGTAATGAAAAGCTTTGCTTCTCTCCTGCTAATAATTGTATTTGTATTTTGTATCTCTGGCTGCAGGCCAAAAAATAAATCTTTACCCGGCAACATTCAATTGGGCATGTTGTTCGAAACTCCTGAAAGGCTTGCCGGTATTCCATTGGCATCTACGCCGGCCGGCGGAATGGAACTGCCTGCAATGGTGGACCTTTCAGATAAATTACCGCCTGTTGGTCAACAGGGCCTACAACAATCATGCGTAGCATGGGCTGTAGCGTATGCATTAAAAAGTTATGAAGAAAAAATTGAATCAGGGCAAACCATTACCTTCAGTCCGTCTTTTATTTACAACCAAATTAATAATGGGCAAAATGTACCAACGTATGTTACCGATGCATTGAACGTACTTTCTCAGCAGGGCGTATGCACCTATAATGAAATGCCTTACAATCAAAACGACTGGGTTACAAAACCTACTGCGCAAATGTTGCAAGGTGCAAAAAAGTACCGAATAGATTACTGGCGGAAAATTAATCATGTTGATATTAAAGAAGTAAAGGCACATCTTGCCGCAGGCTACCCCATAATTATCGGCGCAAAAGTTTCAGAAGAATTTATCAGGGATGGAAAAAATATTTGGAGTGATGCAGGTACACCTGCCGGCGGGCATTGTATGTTATTGGTTGGTTACGATGATGCAAAAAATGCATTTAAAGTGATGAACAGTTGGGGTACTGAATGGGGCAATGGCGGCTTTGGGTGGATAGCCTACAATCTTTTTACTGATGCAAATGTTTTAATGTATGGCTTTGTTGCAAAAGATGCCATTACTGAACAAACAGAAACCATAACAAATAATAATACCAATACTGAAGTTCCTAATACAACCAATACCACGCCTAAAGAACAGGAATATATTAATGAGCCAAAAGCCAACCCTACAAAATTTGAAGACCTTGATTTCAAAGCATCAAATGTTCAGCACAATTTGCGAATAGAAGGTGATGCAGAAGCAGGCTACGCCATGAAAATTGATGGCATAATGGATATACCACAGAACTATGGCAGAAAATTTCAGATAGCAGTGCATGTGTATGACGTTACAACCAATACCCAGGTAGGCAGTTTAATGGTACCTGCATATTCTGATGTTAATGGCTATGCGGCAGGCTACACCCCGGTTTACGATATTGGTGAACAAGGTTTTCGGGGTACATGGTGGGTTCACATTCCATACAATGCGGTTAAAGTGCCGCCGGGTAAAACAGAGTTGTATGCTATCCCTACTTTATTTGTAGATAATTTCGGAGTTGCCTTTGGCGATAAAATATATTTTTATATTACCAAATAAGCTACTAATTTTTTACAGGGCATTCAGAAGTAAAGGCCTTTTTTAAACCGCTTTATTTATCACAGTAGAAATTTCTGCCTGGGGCAAAAAAGTTCTTTCCCTTAAAAGATACCCATTTCCTTTTTCGCAAAAATGAACTTTTAAATTTTCTATAGAGATAGGATTTCCCTCTGGTATATCTGCAATATTATTATGACGAATATCAAAACCATCTACAATAATTACAAGACCGCTGCCAATTGCTTCCATCTTATTTCCGTCTGTAATAAGCATACCGGTATCCTCTCCCAATCCTATGCCTAAGCATTGTGGGTTGGTGGCTATAGCTTGTGCAAGTCTTCCGAATCTTCCCCGCTTTTCAAAGTGACTGTCAAAAATTACATCATCCATAAAGCCAAGTCCGGTAGTGATTTTTACTTCTCCTTTTAAATGTGCTCTTGTCGCATTGCCTTCATAAATCATCGTATTGCTCATGGCCATTGCACCTGCAGAGGTGCCGGCAATTACAAAATTTTCTTCGTCATTATATCTTTGTAAACAAATTTTTAAAATTTCGGTACCGCCAAAAGTTGCCGAAAGCCTCAATTGGTTTCCACCACTGAACATTACTGCATCACACTTTTTTATACGCTCAATATAATCATGATCCATGGCATCTGCCCGGTTGCGTATGGGCATAATCCCGATATTGGTGCAGCCAATTTTACCAAATGCGTTCATGTAATTTTCTCCTACTTCGTAAGGAATCATGGAAGCCGTAGTTATTACTTCCATTCGCTTGTTGGGACCGCCTGCTTCTTCTACAATTCTGCGAAGAATACCAAGCTCAAAAAAATTGAGATTATTTCTTATTATTTCTCCTTTTTCCAGGTCAACGCCTTTATCTTCTGCGCCACCTATTGCTAAAAGTTTCCCAAGGGGATGTTGCATGAATGGGTTTTTCGTGAGAACAGTAATACATCATCTTTATAAAATCATTGTACATAATTACTGTTCAAAAAAAATTGCTATAATAAAGGTAACGGAAATGCCTAAAAGATAATTGTTACAGGCTTCAATTTTTTATATAATATTTTACTACCTTGAAATTTGTGAAACCTTTTTTAGTTAAGAAACATAGAAAAGAAATTATAAAAATAACAACCCGATTTATTTATGAAGATTGAAGAAATTAAAGTGCTGAGAGGACCAAATTACTGGAGCATACGCAGGCCCAAGCTAATTCAGATGAAAATTGATTTGCAGGAAATGGAAGAAATGCCATCTAATAAAATTCCGCGTTTTAAACAAAAATTGGAAAACATTTTGCCGAGTTTGTATGAGCACCGCTGCAGCGAATTGGTGCCGGGCGGTTTTTTTATGCGTGTTGAAGAAGGCACATGGATGGGACATATTATTGAACACGTAGCGCTGGAATTACAAACACTTGCCGGTATGGATACCGGTTTCGGACGAACAAGAACTGCCGGCGAAACGGGAAAATATTATGTGGTGTTTGATTATATGGAAGAGGAAGCCGG
>JBKJLG010000282.1:0-2836 GCA_046596995.1 Chitinophagaceae bacterium | reverse complement strand
TAGGGCCTGCAGACGAAGAATTTTTGAAAGAAGGAAAATCAAACTTCCAGTTTGTGAATGGTTTGTTTGGCGGTTCAATTCCAAAAGAATTTGTGCCTGCTATTCAAAAAGGTTTTGAAACAGCTATGACAACAGGTGTACTTGCAGGTTACCCGATGGAGAGTATGAAGGTTAGAGTGTTTGATGGTTCATTCCATCAGGTGGATTCTGATGCAATGTCTTTTGAATTGTGTGCCAAGCAAGGTTACCGTGAATCAGGTAGAAAAGCTAAGCCGGTTTTACTGGAACCAATAATGAAAGTTGAAGTACTTACACCAGACCAATATATGGGTGATGTAACGGGTGACTTAAATCGCCGCCGTGGAATGTTGGAAGGCATGGATAGCAAACATGGTGTACAGGTTATTAAAGCTAAAGTACCATTGAGTGAGATGTTTGGATATGTAACGCAACTGCGTTCACTTTCCAGCGGACGTGCAACGTCCACCATGGAATTTAGCCATTATGCTCCTGCACCCAATAACATTGCAGAAGAAGTAATTGCCAAGCAAAAGGGTAAAGTAAAAATTGAAGATTAATCCTAAGGTAATACTGTAAAATAAAAAAGCCCCATTCGAAAGTCTGGGGTTTTTGTTTTATTAAATTTTGATGTAAAGTCGTTTAAACCTCAACCATTTTTCTAAATTCATTATAAAGATTTGCATCATCTTTCAATCCAGGTATGTAGTTTTTTACATTAAACTTGTTTCTTTTATCTTCCATAAATGAAAAGGAAATCTTACGCATCATAAGTCCATCCCAACCGGTTTGACTTATAAATATTTCTTTATCTTCTTTATTTCGGGTTACAACCGGTTCTAAACACATTGTCCGTCCATGACCACCTACGATAACATCTATGTTTTTAGAATTGATCGCAAAATCCCGGTTATTTACTTTTTTATTTTCATCATTCCCTAAATGTGAAAGACATATTACCAGATCACATTTAAGATCATTTTTTAAATAAGACGCAATCTGATTTGCTTTTTCATAAGGGTGGTGATAATTAATTTTTTCTTTATTTTTTAGTGAGGAATCCAAATCTGGTCCAACTCCCGTGACACCCACTTTAAATCTTCCGTATTTTATAATACTAAAAGATTTTACTTTTTCTGCCAAACCCGTATGGCTAAATGTATAGTTACAATTAACTATAGCAAAATTCATTTTATTACATAGATCAAAAAGATATTGCTGACCGTTTGAAAGATCGTGATTGCCGATTGTAGCTGCATTGTAGCCTGCTGCATTCATAGCTTCAATAGTTTGTACTGCATTATTTATTGAGATGTTTTTATCTATAAAATCACCGGCATCCAGTAATATCCCTTTGTCAATATTTTGTAATGTGGACTTTATATTTTGCAAGCCACCTAAAGCATTTGTACTGCCCAAAAAGTTACCGTGTAAATCGTTGGTATGGTAAATATTTATAACATTGGTAAAATCAGAAAAGCTTTTTTGTGAAATGGACGAAAAACTTTGTAAAGGTTTAACAAGGGCTAGGGCAGCTGTTGCTAATGAACTTTGTGCAAGAAACTTTCTGCGATTTTGCATTGTATAAGTTTTGGTATAATAGATATAAAAGTAATCTCTAAAAATTAATTCTTATAAAATTTTTATTTTGTTAATCACAATTTATTACTTTTATACTTCCAACATCTGCGTAATTCCAATACTAAACTGTATCCCTTTTTTTTAAATGCCTTAATTTTTTTTTATGGCCGAACCATTTTTATCTGAAATAAGAATAATGAGCTTTAATTATGCGCCACAAGGTTGGGCACAATGTAATGGTCAATTGATGCCAATAAATCTAAATCAGGCACTTTTTTCATTGCTGGGTACAACATATGGTGGTAATGGGCAAACCACTTTTGCACTCCCAGATTTTAGGGGTAGAGTACCAATACATAAAGGGCAGGGATTTACATTAGGACAAAAAGGTGGTGAAGAATTTCATACAATTACTCAGTCAGAAATGCCGGCACATAATCATTTGGTAAGTGCTACTAATAACAAGGGAACATTAATAGTTCCCGCATCTGCTAATTTACCAGCTAATTCGGCGCCATCTACTTTTTATAATGGTAACACTTCTAATTTAGTAGCTATGAATGCTGCTACCATTGGAAATACCGGGGGAAGTCAACCGCATGAAAACAGGCAGCCTTTTACAGTTTTAAATTTTTGTATTGCTTTACAGGGAATTTTCCCAAGCCAAAATTAATTTTTAAATAAATGGCACAACCTTACGTAGGAGAAACTAGAATGTTTGCAGGCAACTTTGCACCGGCAGGCTGGGCTTTTTGTAGTGGGCAATTGCTACCAATATCTGAAAATGAAACTTTATTCCAACTCATTGGTACCACTTATGGCGGCGATGGGCAAAGCACTTTTGCTCTGCCTGATCTGCAGGGTCGTTTGCCTGTACACCAGGGGCAAGGACCGGGTATTGGCCAAAATTATACTTTAGCACAAATGGCAGGAGTAGAAGAAGTAACACTTAACACTAATCAAATCCCCCTACACAATCATGCAATGCTTGCAGTAGGCCTGCCCGGCAGCAGTGCCAGCCCAAGCGGTGTTTTTTATGCAAAAAGTACGTCTAATACACCCTACACAAATGATACCAGTACAGGACTCATACCTTTAAACAACACTACTATTTTACCCCTAGGCGGCTCACAACCGCATAGCAATTTTCAACCTTACCTGTGTGTAAATTTTATTATATCATTATTTGGACTTTTCCCAACTCAATAATTAAACATTATGGCAGATCCTTTTGTAG
>JBKJLG010000240.1:0-2760 GCA_046596995.1 Chitinophagaceae bacterium | reverse complement strand
CTATTCAATTGAGCTACGCAGCCATTGGGCTGCAAAAATAATAAATTTATCGTTGTAAATGTTTAGCACTTTTGTATAATATTATTAAAAAATGAAAATTCATCTTTGGTCAATTGGTAAGGCACATGAAGTGTATGTTAAAAGCGGAATTGAAGTATTTACAAAGCGCATTGGGCATTATTATCCCGTAGAATGGAAATTAATTTTGGGCCCAAAAAATGCACTTAATCTTACTATAGAAGAATTGAAAAAATCGGAAGCTGATATAATTTTAAATGGATTAAATAAGACGGATATATTAATTCTGCTTGACGAAAAAGGCAAACAATTATCATCGGAAGAACTTGCCGGTACAATTCAGGCTTACGCAGATAAAAGTGAAAAAGACCTTTATTTTTTAATAGGCGGAGCCTATGGTGTTGATGATAAACTAAAACAAAGAGCAAATGTAAACTGGAGTCTTTCTAAACTTGTTTTTCCTCACCAATTGGTACGTTTAATATTAGCCGAACAAATTTATCGTGCCTGCACTATAAATCGCAACGAAAAATATCATCATACTTAGTTTATATGTATGTTTGAAAATATATTACATTCCAAATGATCTCAATCACACTTACTATAATTATTGCTACGGTTATTGTTTCCTTAATTGCTTTTAATAATGAAAAAGTAATGGATACATTTATTTTTTACCCTCCGGCAGTTACTGATAAAAAGCAATATTACCGTTTTATAACAAGTGGTTTTATTCATGCGGATATGGCTCACCTCATATTCAACATGATCTCGTTTTATTTTTTCTCTCAGGCTTTGGTAGAACCAAAATTTATAGAATTTTTTGGCGATTACGGAAGAGCATTGCTGATGGTAATGTACCTGCTTGCATTAATTGTTTCGTTGTTACCAACTTATTTAAAAAATAAAAATAATACGAAGTATAGAAGCCTGGGCGCTTCAGGGGCTGTATCTGCCGTAATTTTCGCTGGTTTGATGATCTCGCCCCTTAGCCAGATTGGGTTTTTTATTATTCCTCCGATAATTCCTGGTTTTATTTTTGGGCCATTGTATTTAATATGCTCCGCCTACCTTGAAAGAAAAGGTGGTGACAACATTAATCACTCAGCACACATTTGGGGAGCTTTGTTCGGCGTTGCTTTTATCATTATTGCAACAAAATTATATTCTGACTATGATGTATGGACAAATTTTGTAGAAGACATAAAGTTTTATCTTAAAACAAAATTTAACTTAGGCTGATCTTTAAAATATTTTTTGTTGAAGGCAAAATTTTAAAGCGGTCATCAATTCTTCTTCCTGTAACCCATATTATTTTTTTATCCATTTCAATTATCCAGCTATCTTCTTTTTCTAAAAGAGATAGTTTTTGATCAATAAAGAATTTGCTTAATTTTTTCTTTTTGTTCATACCTAGAGGATAGAAATAATCTCCCTGTTTCCATTTGCGTAACAGCAAAGGAAATTTTATTTTATCAGCATCAAGCATTGCAACATCGTTATCGGTTTGTAGTTTGTAGTTTCCCTGTCCGGTATCCAGGTTTGTAATTTGTAGTTTCTCAATTTTTAATCTTTTATTCATAAACTCAATCACTTCATCATTTTCTTCAATTAAAATATTTTGTGGAGAAACATTATTATTGGCTGTAATGATAAGCCAGTTGCGGTTTTTAAGTATGCGGTGAGTTGGTGATTTTATGTATTTACCTGATTCACTCTGTAATAATTTTATTAATTCCTCAATTTGGGCTGAAGTAAAGCTAAAATCTTTTATTATTTCGTAAACAATTGTATTAAGCGGTTTAGATTTTAATAATTTTAATACAGGAATGTGTATCTCCTCTCCTTTTCTTTCTATCAATTTATTTTTATGCACTTCAATTGATTGTTGATACAGCATTTCGATTTCTGTAAAGCGTTCAAGATTGTTTAGCAAATTATCTTCCACCTGCGGAAATATTTTTTGTAAAGATGGAATAAGCTGGTTTCTAAAATAATTTCGTGTGTATTTATCAGAAGTATTAGAAGAATCTTCTACAAAGGATAAATTATTTTCTTTCGCAAACACTAACAATTCTTCTTTTTTAGCAAACAAAAGAGGGCGCACAATTTTATTTTGTTTTGGCAAAATACCATGCAAGCCGGCAATACCACTGCCTTTAAAAAAATTCATCAACAACGTTTCAATATTGTCGTTGGCGTGGTGAGCCGTTATAATATAGTTGATTGGTTGATTAACAGTTTGATTAAATAAAGAATTAAACCATTCATACCTTAATTCCCTTGCTGCAACCTGTATGGATAATTTATTTTCTTCAACATATTTTTCTGTCCCGAATTTTTTTACAAAAATTTCTGCCCCATACTTTTTGGCTAAATCTTTTACAAACATTTCATCTCTTTCACTTTCTTCTCCACGCAATTGAAAATTGCAATGGGCGATGGCAAAAACAAATTCCGCTTGTTTACAAAGCTCACACAATACCACAGAATCTACGCCGCCGCTTACTGCCAGCAGTAATTTATCTTTTGGTTGAAAAAGA
This sequence comes from Chitinophagaceae bacterium, assembly GCA_046596995.1. Lineage (GTDB taxonomy): Bacteria > Bacteroidota > Bacteroidia > Chitinophagales > Chitinophagaceae > Ginsengibacter. Next base: position 199 of record JBKJLG010000240.1, on the reverse strand, counting down.
TTTTCTTTTTTAATAAAGTTTGTAAAATGATGGAGTAAATTCATTTTATTTTGAAAAGATGACAACTGGTATGCGGGTGAAGTGAGTGACACAACGATGACGCCCAAAGGTTTGCTGCTGGTAACCAAAAAATTAAAACACTAAATCTTCATAGGCTCCCTGCAATTCATTATAAGTATGATTATCGCCGGCTTTTTTT
>JBKJLG010000232.1:0-4613 GCA_046596995.1 Chitinophagaceae bacterium | reverse complement strand
CGATATTCATATGATACGAAATAAACCTGTTTGGGAAAAAAAGTAATTGCGTTAGTAATTATTCACAATTTAAAATCTACACAACATGAAACAGATATCTACCGGTGGAAAACACCCTATGAAAATTTTTCTTTTCATTTTATTTATTGTTTGTTTATCAGCATGTAAAAAAGACCAAAATAATGCTGAAGATCTTGGCCGCACAATTTTGTTTGTCAGCAACAGAGATGGAAACGATGAAATTTATGCGATGAACAGTGATTCCACCAATTTACTTCGGCTTACCAATAATGCAGTACCCGATGGACGTGCCACATGGTCGGCAGACGGGGAATTTATTGCTTATGCATCGGGAAATACTGGGACAAGAGATATTTACATTATGGATGCCAATGGTGAGAATGTCCGCAATCTTACCAACACACCTGCTGCAGATGAAGATTGGCCGGAATGGTCACCAACTGGAAATCGAATAATTTTTTCCACTAAACGTGATGGCAACCATGAAATCTATGTAGCAAACTTTGATGGTACAAATGCCACCAGACTAACCAACAGACCGCAGGATGATAAATGGCCAACCTGGTCACCTGATGGCAATAAGATTGCGTTTCAATCACTATTAGGCGCCGGCAATACGGATGTATTTACAATGAATGCGGATGGGAGTAATGTGATACAGCTCACTACTGCCACAGCATTTGATCAGATGCCGACATGGTCGCCAGACGGAAAAAAATTAGCATTCATGAGCTCAAGAGATGGGAATCAGGAAGTGTACGTAATGAATGCAGACGGCAGCAGCCAGGCTGCTCTCACTTCCACACCAGCTATTGATGCCCGCCCTTCATGGGGCAGAAAAACAGGAAAAATTGTATTCACGAGTGGCAGAGATTTTCCAACTCCATCCACACTCCCTACTTTTGAAATTTATATAATGAATGGAGATGGAACTAACCCCATACGATTAACCACAAATAATTTTTATGATGATTATCCTATTATAAAATAGCAATAAAAAAAACGGCAAACTTAGAAATAAAAGGCAGACTTTTCAGCACTGCCGCACACCAGGAACTCGATAAATATTGGGATTAACGGCGATGGCTATTGCTTCTGATTTTGAATTAACGTGAAGCTCATTATAATGTTAAATATTATTGATGGTGAGCGGGCAGCAAGGCAGAGATTGCGATTCCTGTTTGCCAAATGTTTATAATTCAGTTATCAAAATATTTTGATAAAATAATTTTTACGGGAGAGTTTGGTGACGGAGCTATCACTATTTAGATAGATACGAAGAAAAGGGATACATATTCGATTTAACGAGTAATTACTGGCTATAGGATGTGCCATCGCCAGGAATCGAACCTGGACCGGGAGCTTCGTCCCGAAATTTCGGGATTACACTATCCATAGTAAATTGGAATAGGGATTCAGGATTAATATTTTTTTTGTGGCCTCGCCAGGAATCGAACCTGGATCTGGAGCTTCGGAAACTCTTATACTATCCATTGTACTACAAGGCCTATATGGTTAACCCGTTAATTAGTTAATTGGTTTTAGTTTTTGAAATGCTTAAAATAAAAAAGACCGATAACAATTAAACTAATAAACCGTTTTACCGTGCAAACTGCACAATATTACTTCCAAAAATTTTAACGGCAATTGCCAATAATATCACACCAAAAAATTTTCTTATCACTGCAAGTCCGCTTGGCCCCAAGGCTCGCTCTATCCATTTTAAAGAACCCAATACCAGATAAATTACAATACAGTTTATTAAAATGGCAACGATGATATTTATATCTTCAAAATTTGCTTTTAAAGACATGATGGTGGTTAGCGTACCTGAGCCTGCGATTAGCGGAAAAGCAATAGGAACCACACTTCCCGTTTTAGGATTGTTATCAGGCTTAAAAAATTCCATACCCAATATCATCTCCAGTGCTAAAATAAAAATTACAATGCTGCCCGCTACTGCAAACGATTTAATATCAAGCCCCATTAATTTTAAAAACTCTTTCCCTATAAATAAAAAGATGATCATTAAGGCAGCAGAAGCAAGCGTAGCTTGTAACGTACGTATCTTACCCCCCATTTTTTCTTTTAGTGAGATCAATACCGGTATAGTTCCTAAAATGTCAATCACTGCAAACAGTGTAAATGTTGCTGTAAGCGTTTCTTTATTTGTATAAGCACTAAAATCTATCATTTAAAAAGATTTTTGCAAAGGTAATGCTGACAAATCAACAATTACAAGCTGATGTTGATTCCTGCATTTAAGTTTATTCTTTTTGTATTAAAGCCTGTTACATCAAAATATTTTTGATCGGTTACATTTTGGAGATCAGCAAAAACTTTAATTTTTTTATTAAATCTGTACTCACCATACAGGTCAAGTGTATAATAGCCCTTTAAATGATAAGGCGCAGCAAAATATTGCTCTTCATAAAAATTGCTTACAGTTTTAAAATGTGCTGATACATTAATAACATCTGATGGGTGATAATTGACAGTGAAATTAAAAATGTTTTTAGGGCGTTTTGAAAGGTTATGATAAACTGTATCTTTTCCTAAAAAGTCTTTAGTATAAATTTTACCATCTACAAAAGCGTAATTAGCTGATAAGGAAATTTGCTCACATATCTTTACTGAAGCCTCAGCTTCTATACCATGATCCTTCTGTTTGTCTGCATTAATATATTTACTGCTGAAGGTAACGGGATCAGTATAAAATGCAAACACATTTTTAATGTCTCTTTTAAAATAAACAATTCTTGCATTTACTTTATCAGTCAGGTATTGTATTCCTCCCTCATAGCTGTTGGAAGATTCGGGCATTAAATTTTTATTCCCATATTCAGAATACAACTGATACAAAGACGGAACCCTGTACCCTGAAGAAATATTTGCGAATAATTTATATTTTTTATTGATCAGGTAAGATGGATTGAACGAGTATGTAAAATTATTTCCATAAACATTATGATTATTCCACCTGCCGCCAAGTTCGGCTGTAAAGCCTCTCAAATCTTTATAAATAAAGGAAGCATATCCACTAAACTGGTTTGCCTTAGCGCTGTCTGATGAAAGTGCAGGAACTGAAAAACCGTAATCAGGTTTATAAACATATTTTTGATTTGTTGATTGAAGCCGGTAATCTATACCAGCTAATAATTCCAGTTTGGTATTCAATTGAACTTTGGTATAAAATTCTGCAAAGTGAGAAGAGCCGTTGTACCTTCCGTCCTGGTATTTTGAAAAACCACCAACAGAAATTGAATCATCAGTAAAATGCCTTTTTACAAGATTGTAATTGTACTGTAATCTTACAAAACCCTTTGCCAATAAGTGATCCAGTGAAATACCAGCCTGGGTGTTTTGATTTTTATAAGTGTAATCTTTATCATCTTTAAATGCCCCGGCATCTATGTCTGCCTTGTTAATATTATATTTTCCATTTAAACGAATAGAAAGTTTTTCGGAAGCCTTAAAACCATAATTAGCAAGAAAAGCATCCTGCTCAAAACTATCTTTGTCAAAATTCTTCTTACCTGTTGAATCATAGGCGGAAGAAAAACCATTGCTTTTTATTTTACTGTAAGAGATAAAATATGTTTGCCCGTTTACTGTTGAACCACTCAATGCTACAGCACCTTTGTATGTATTATAACTGCCCGCAGAAAGGTTTACGTTTATATTCACAGGCTTATTAAAACTTTTTTTAGTAATGATATTAATTACACCTGCAACTGCATCAGAGCCATACAAAGTTGACTGTGCTCCTTTTAAAATTTCTATTCTCTCAATATTATAAAGAGAAAAATTGTTGATGTCAAACTCGCTGCTGATACCGGATGGATCATACACCGGAATGCCATCAATTAATATCAATGTATTGGCGCCGGATGCACCACGGGTGAAAACGGATTGGTTAGTGCCCAATGTATTATTGGCGCCATTAATAATTAATCCTGTTTGTTGATTTAAAATTTCTGATAAATTTTTTCCTAAACTTTTTTGCAATTGCTGTTGTGTTATAACAGTCAGTACCTTTCCTGTTTCATTTTGCTTTAATGCAAATTTTGTTGCGGTTATAACCACTTCATCCAGGGTTTTGGTTGTGTCCTGCGCAAATAATGCAGCGCCAAAAATAAATACAGCTAAAAAAGAAAATAATTTTTTGCTCATTGTTATAAATTTTTTTATCCCGCTTATGGCGGGATGGTTAACGAATGAGCCTCCGTAAATAAAATGTTAGAAATATAAAATGCTGAAACACTTTACACCTCTGCCTTTCACCCGAAAGCTTTGAAATGATTTGTTGCAAAAGGCAGGTCTTCTGGCTTAAAGCAAATCTTAAGAGCCTTCCCATTCCTAATGTAGAATAGTGGCGAAAGAATTAAGACTTCCTAATCCCCATTGGGGGGTTAGGGGCTTTTTACAGCTACGGGGATAGCTCCGGAATTTAACCGGATTCCCTTTTAATCCCGTCCCGATAATTATCGGGATCGTGGAACCAATTACGGTGCAAAAGTATGGCAATAAAAATCAACAGAAAAAGGATTTATTTTTTCTTGCTGAAAGAATTAATCGCAATACCGGCATAA
>JBKJLG010000208.1:0-2818 GCA_046596995.1 Chitinophagaceae bacterium | reverse complement strand
ACTCTTTTACCGGATGAATTGAAGTAATGCTGTTAATTCCTGGTTAGTAATATTCTCTTTTTCTGATTTGTCATATATTGATAGAAGAAAAATCGTGGTTTTAAAAATCTGTAAATGGGTAATAACTCTTGCTCCACCTGATTTTCCTTTTCCTTTTGATTTAATCGCTAATCGAATTTTATAACAATGATTACTTAAAGGGATTCCTATATCGGGTTTTTTTTGAAGGGATGTGATTAAATCAGCGTATTCTTTTTTTAAAGATGGATATTTTTTAGAAAGCCTTTTAATTTCATTGCTAAACTTAAGTGTAGCAATTATTTTATAATTCATTTAAAAGTTGTTTCGCATTAATACCCTTATGCTTGCCATCTTTAATAAGATTGACTTCATCTATTGCATCTTTTAAATCTTCCAGCACTTTTGCTTTGTATGAGGTTAAAAGCTTTGTTTTTACAAAGGGTAGATTTTGCAAAAGCTCCATAGTAAAAGAAGCCTTGTTATCTTTTATGTCAAGCAGCACTTTCATCTTATAAAGTTAAATGTATTTTAATAATACCATATTTTATAATTTAAAGCCTATTCTCGCTGTGGTTAATGTTCAAACGGGTTTTGTGAGTAAGGTGCATCAACAACAAAAAAGAACTTACGAATAATTTGTAAATTAGGTCTTTCAATTTAAATATTATGAAGGTTTGCTATACTTACACATTGGGTTACGTAATACTGTTGTAGGTGCAGCTCACACCCCCAAGGCCATTGGAACTCTACACTGGCGCAGATATGCAGCACGGCTTTGTGTGGTTGGGTATCTGTTCCCTTAAGAGTACTTCAAACAATTAAAGTATCCAATTTTATATTTCTAAAAGGACATTATACAATTATTTTCATTGTCACAGATACGCCAACGCCACATTTCCTTTGCTGCATATCTGCGCCAGTGGGAGGCAGTACATCATTAATTATTGTCAGGTATAGGTGTAACGGCGTTATTTGGTTCCAAGCTTTCTTTAATTTTTTTTCCTCTACCATCATAAATTTCAATAATTCTGTCACCATTATTCTTAAAAGTTACAATCTCCTTTTCAAACATTTTATTGTTTTTATATTTAAGAGTCGTAGTTTGATTTTCAAATCTTATAATTTTTCTCTCTGTTATTTTATTGTTTAAATAATAGTCGGTATAAGTCTCAAAATTTACATAATCGTTTTTTACTTCAACTTTATATTTAAATCTTGTCAGTTTAAAATTTTTATTGTCAAAATCTTTTTCTGAATTTAATACGTTGTCTACAATGCTTGATATTTTTCCATTATCGTAATAAAAGGTGTCTCTTTCTAAAATTTTATCTCTTACCGAGCTTCGATTTCCATTTGGAAAGTAATTTATTTCTTTAGTTTTAAGTTCGCCATTTATCAAGACAGCAATGCCATTTAATGATGGTCTTGAGTTTTCAAAAAAAGTATAATTTTTCTCTTTTTTACTAAAGTTTACAACTAAACCAAGTTCTTTTTTACCAAATCGTTTTAATAATTTCATTTTTTGGTCCACTAATAAAATAAAAGTGCTATCTAAATACTCAGATTTTTGTACTCTAATAAATGTGTCTAATAATTCACCATTTTTATTTATGGAAAAACTTTCAATTTTTGAAAACGTCTCAAGGATAAAATATCTTTTTTGATCGACCTTTTCGGATCTTAATTCTTGATTATTTGTTAATATAAATTTTGTCTCCAAAGGATTTATTGTAACGGTTTCAATTTTAAATTTTAGGGTGTCTAATTTAACTTGTCCGATTCCTTGTAGAGATAAGAGTAAAAATAGCAGTTTCATGAAATGTTTATACATAAAAAATTAAAGTTTAAATTTTGTACGGCGTATTGCCACCAACTCATAAATATAAGACGTATTCCTAAAATTTATAATTTTCTACAGTATTTATTTTCATGGAATTAGTAAAGGTTTGAGACGTAATTAGGACAAAAGCAGACGGTCTCATTTTGTACTTTTATAATTTATTTGATTTAAATATTTAAGAACCTTAATGCTTATTTTGTTGTCTGCGTTAGGGATTGAAATGAAAAGCCCGGTGAAGCTTTTTAGCGCAGGTTTTGTGCCGGACTTGTAATGGAAAGCCTGACCCTTGCGTAGCCGTGCCTTGCGGCAGGCAAGCTTGGGTAACGCCCACAAAAAATCCCTCTCCATCCCGAAATTTCGGGATGAAAAGGGATTTGTGAGAAAGTTTATAGTTTAAACCCAACCGTTGCTACAATATTTCCTTCATTGTTTTTTAAAGCCGCACCATCGTACGCTTTATATTGTAGCCGGTATGGATAATTTACATCTTTATTAATTGCATACACATAGGTAAGGTCAATAAAAATTCCTTTATTCCGGTAACCCAGACCACCACTTAGTTTCACCTTATCTGCCTTTTCATTTTTATAAGGGTTGCTGTAATAAGCACCACCCAGCCTGAACATTATGGTATTAAATTTTAGTTCTCCGCCGAGCCTGAAATTGAGTGCACTTTTATATTGTGCATCAATTGCATCATCCAGTTGCGAGAAATAATTTTTTGTATCCACATTTACATCAATGGCTTTAAAAGTGGCTGCTTTATAATTTACATATTCAATGTCGGCGGTAACAAAAGCTCGTTGTTTTTTTACATTTTCTACTTCTCTAAAAACATAGGAGGCACTTGCCATTACCCTCCACGGTGTAATTAAATTGTATTTTAATTCAGCCGGTTGCCCGCCGTTAAAATCTTTGGATGATTGTTTTTTAACACCTGCTCCTGCGTAACCTTCC
>JBKJLG010000153.1:0-2800 GCA_046596995.1 Chitinophagaceae bacterium | reverse complement strand
ATAATGCCCTACTTCGTGAACAGCAGTACGACCTTTGTTATAAATGGGAGATGTATAACATGGATTATTGCTCCATCCCTGGAAATTAATAAAAATACCATCATCTGCCGGCGAACCCATTGATGGAAATTGAGCATACCCTAAAATTCCTAAACCACTTCCATCAACGCCTACCCAAAAATTTAAATATGATGTCGGATCCCAAATATCAGCACCGCCTGTCGAAGCTCTTTTAATGGGGTCGGTTGCTGCAAAAACATTTGAACCGGTACTGCTTGAAATTCTTTCTATTCCATTTGTTAAAGCACCCGTGGGTGATCTTCTTGCTAAAACAAACCTGATTTGGCTATGGCCACGCAAGGGCTGAAACGCCGCAGAAATATTGGTACTGTCGGGGTTTAAGCCCGAGTAATCTAGATTTAATTTATCAATTTGCCATTGCACATCTGCATTGGTAACAATGCTAGGGTTTGGTAAAACAATGTGGACCACAACCGGTATGGTGATGATGGCCATTGTTCTAAAATCTGCGATGGTTTTTTGCTGTGTATTATTAATAACTTTTTGTGATGCATTTTGCCGGGCTTGGGCATTTTGCTCTAAAATTTTATCAACCCATAACATGGTACCGCAGCGGTTAACAGCATTATCAGCTGCTTTTTTCTGTGCATGTAATCCAATGGTAAAAAATAAAAAGAGAGAAATGAAGAATAAGATTTTTTTCAAAATGCCGGATTTTCTTATGGGTAAGGTTTAATGTATTAGCAGATTGTGGTGTTGCTGTTTTTTTGTTTTTAAAATTATGGTTTTTTATCCGAAAGCAGATTTAGAACTGGTAATTATTTATTAAATCTCTTATCTTTCAATTTAAATATTTACAATCGGTGTTTTATAAATTTAAAATTTACTTTCAGTAATTATTTAAGATGCTGTAATTAATGTAAATGCAGCTTGTTTTTTATTAATTAAACCTAAAGTCAAAAGTAATGAGCATTAAGTTTCGCCTCACCATCATGAGTTTTTTACAGTTTTTTGTTTGGGGTGCCTGGTTAATTACTATTGCTACATATTTTTTCACCAATAACCTGGGTACAGGCGTGCAGTTCGGTGCAATTTTTTCAACGCTTGCATTATCATCTTTATTTATGCCTGCACTAACAGGTATTATTGCTGATAAATGGATGGATGCAGAAAAGCTTTATGGCATTTTGCATATTTTATATGGTTGTGTTTTGTTTTATGTGCCGCAGGTAAAAGATGCTGATACTTTGTATTATGTAATTTTTGGCGCAATGATCTGTTACATGCCGACCATCTCTTTATCAAATTCAATTGCGTACAATATTTTAAAGAACAATAAATATGATGTAGTAAAAGTATTTCCGCCAATTAGGGTGTGGGGTACCATAGGTTTTATTGCAGCCATGTGGATCACAAATTTATCGGGCAGTAAAGCCAATGCCAATCAATTTTTAATTGCGGGTGTAATGGCAATTGCTTTAGGAATATATTCTTTCACTTTACCTAAATGTCCTCCGCAAAAAGCCATTGCTAAAGAAGCATCTTTTATAGAACAATTGGGTTTAAGCGCATTTAAATTATTTGCAAATTATAAAATGGCTTTGTTTTTTATCTTCTCAATGTTTTTGGGTGCAGCGCTACAGCTTACTAATATGTATGGTGATACTTACCTGGATGATTTTAAAAATATCCCGAAATATGCTGATTCTTTCGTGATAAAATATTCCACCATCATCATGTCTATTTCTCAAATTTCTGAGACGTTGTTTATTTTAACCATTCCGTTTTTCTTAAAACGATTTGGTATTAAGAAAGTAATGTTATTTTCTATGCTTGCATGGGTATTGCGTTTTGCATTGTTTTCTTATGGTAATCCTGCAGAAGGTTTATGGATGATAATTCTTTCATGCATTGTATATGGGATGGCATTTGATTTTTTTAATATTTCAGGTTCTTTATTTGTTGAAACAAATACAGATGCCAAGATACGCTCCAGTGCACAGGGATTATTTATGATGATGACAAATGGAGTAGGGGCTTATATGGGCAGTAAAGTAAGTGGATACGTTATTGATAATTATTACCTGTTGTCAGATGGAACGAAAGACTGGCCTGGTATCTGGCTTGCTTTTGCCGGGTATGCAATGGTAATTGCTATTTTGTTTTTATTACTATTCAGGCACAAGCATGAGCCAAAAGCAATTCAAAATATTCATGGGGAGCCTGTGTTGACGGTGGATTAAAAAATTGGAACAAAAAAATACCCGGAAATTATCCGGGCATTTTTTTATCGATTTATCGTTCGTTCATTGGGCAAATTAGTAACGCCACGGCGGGGTTTATTTTCAAGTATCATTTGCCACCTTTCCCGCTGTTCTTTATTTAAAACTGTATTTATATTTTTTTTGCGATCGCTATTAAATTGCGCATACCTTTTTTGTTTTGCTTTATTGCTAATATGGGATTGACCTACGCCTAACATTTTTAGTTGAGTGGCATAATCTATTTTCTTTATTTGTCTCTCCTGATCTTTTGTAAGATGTAATTCTCTTTGCATCTGTATAAACCACCGGGAACTGTCTGCATTGTGCTGGGCAAATACTGTTGTAGATAATAAAAAGATTGAAATAAAAATAAAAAAGATTTTACCCATTGATATTTATTAAAGCCTTTTAATAACCTAAGTTTGAATAAGAATGAAACATCAGTAAATACTAATTCAAATGTTGCTCAATCTTTTTTACAAAGTTTCCTTTTGGTTGTGCGCCTACTAATTTAT
>JBKJLG010000149.1:0-4820 GCA_046596995.1 Chitinophagaceae bacterium | reverse complement strand
TTTTGAAAACAATTAATGCGAATTATGTTTCCCAGTTTTTCCCAGCCATACATTTCAACTAAATGTGTTACAATCATTTCGAGTGTTTTGCCGTGAAGTGGATCGGTATGCGGTTGCTGGTTCATGACGCTAAATTGTTTGTACCAAACTGGCAGCAAATGTACCTTGATTATTTGTTTATTATTCGGGTACGGTTTTGGTTACTTTTGTGCAAAAACAAATAATATGTCTCAAAAAAGTAAAAAACAATTCGGTGTATGGATGGATACGCACCATGCAACAGTGGTAGGAAAAATGGATGCAGAAGCAAAAAATTTTAGTGTGATAGGTCATGCTGAAAATGCCGGACCCGGATTTAATTCAAGCGAAAAAAATGCAAACAATGACGAAATAACATTGAAGCACAAATTTTATAAAGAAATACTTACGCACATGCAAAATGCTGAGGAAGTGCACATTACCGGAACCGGCACATCACAAGAGCAGTTTATGCGTTACATGTCAGAAACTCCGCAGTTTAAAAATACTGTTACAACAGAATGTACATCTAACAAAATGAGTGATGAAAGACTGACTGAATTTATTGCTGAAAAATTTAATTAATTAAAGAAATATTATTTTTGTTATAGTTAAATTAATATGCCAGTTATATCAATGTTTTATGGTTTAATTGTAAGCATGTATTATCTGGATACTAAACAGCATAATCATCCGCATATTCATGTAAAGTATGGAGAATTGGAGGGTATTTATCAAATACCCGAAGGTTATTTACTGGAAGGTTTGTTACCCTTGAACAAAGAAAAATTAATACAGGCATGGATTGAAATTCACAAAGAAGACCTGATGGCCGACTGGCAACTTGCCGTAAATGGAAACGCAATTTTTAAAATTGATCCTTTAAAATAATGAATCCTAGAGCAAAAAATATTTTATATGAAAGCCCATACAATTTCATAATTACTTTTACAAATGGTGAGGTAAAGAAATTTGATGTACAGCCATACCTTATTTATCCGGTTTATCTGCAACTTAAAAATGAATCATTTTGCAGTAAAGCTGTTGTTAATAATGGAACCCTTTTATGGAATGAAGAAATTGATATTGATCCTGATCGCCTATATTTAGAAAGTGTTCATGTTGCTTAATGAAATTCAAAAAATCAATTAATATTCTTCAGCCACTGTTTTGCCTCGTTAATTTCGGTAAAAAATTGCGTGGTAATATTGCCTACCATTACATCTAAACTTTTGTGGGCAGAGAGTTGACTGAAAGTGCTTGGTGAATATATCCAGGCAAAAAATTGCAGACCAGCTTTTTGCATTTCAGGGAACCAAACTGTGCCGCCCCAGTCAGCAGCTTCTGACCAGTTGCCCAAAACATGGGTATTATCATTAAGTACTTTATTGCATTTATTTTTTTTCAGAAGATCAAGCATTATCAGGCAACCTTTTTTTACCGAGTCAAAATTTTGAAACCCGATCCAGTCTGCTTCAAGGCATTTATCTGCTGCGTTGTAAACTAAACTAATGTGAGCATCATAATAAAAAGTGTCGTTATCCGTATTAACTTTATCAGTCTGTTCAGTATCAAGGGGAAGAAGAAAATAAAATATCGAGCCTTTGCCAGTTTCACTTTCTATCCAAAAACTTCCTTTATGAGATTTAATTATTTCTGATGAAATGTAAAGTCCTAACCCCGTGCCCTTAAACTTCATCGAACTGTTATCTACCCGGTAAAACCTGTCAAATATTTTATGCAGATTTTCCTTTTCTATCCCAATTCCAAAGTCCTGAACTGAAACAACTATATTATTTGATTGAATACCGCAGTTAACAATTATTTTATCTGCCTGCGGTGAATATTTTATTGCATTACTTAAAAAATTATTGAAAACCTGCTCTAGCCTTAGCCTGTCGCCATAAAATTGCATATCCTCATTTTGTTCTATTATTATTTTATGAGCAGGTGATGCAAACTGAACTGTTAAAACACTTTCTTCTACCAGATCTTTAAAATTAAAATCTTCCTTATGCAGGCGGAAGTGTTCACCTTCAACATTTGAAACATCTAAAAAATCTTCTATTAGTTTGGTTAATTTATTTATCTGCATATCCATCCGCTTAAGCATCAATGCGGCATCTGTATTGCCTTCCTTTTCAAAACGGTTTTGCAAAAGCTGGGTATATCCTTTAAGTGTGGTTACAGGTGTTTTTAACTCATGCGAAGCCATGCTTATAAATTCATCTTTCTTTTGTTCGTTGGCCTTGTGTGCTTCAATATCTGTATTGGTACCAAACCATCTCACCTGGTTGTTTTTATTTAAAACACTGCTAGCCCGGCCCAGGTACCATCGGTAATTATCATCTTTGCTTCTCAACCTGAATTCAACCTGGTAAGGCGTAAGATTTTCCAAGCTTTTCATCCATGTTTTAATTACATCCTCAATATCATCGGGATGAATAACGCTTTGCCAGCCTTCGCCAACAATTTCTGATTCTGATTTACCGAAATAATTTACAGTTACAAGGTTTACATAATCCAGTTCACCTTTTTCGTTTGCCGTCCAAACCTGCTGCGGCATAACATCTGCCAATTGGCGAAATTGTGTTTCACTTTCCTTTAATGCTTCTTCGTATATTTTTTGATCATTAATATTGGTGGAAGTGCCAACCCATTTAATAACTTCTCCTTCCTCATTTTTTACTGGCAAAGTTTTGCCCAAAAACCATAAATAATTTCCGTTCGAATCTTTCATTCTAAACTCACAATTAAATTCAGATTTATTTATTAGGGCTTGCTCCCATTTCTCTACAACTATTTTATTATCCTCAGGATAAATAAGTTTAGACAAATGACCTGCATTAAATTCAGCTAATGTAAGAGCTGACCAATCTAAAAACCTTTTATTGATATAAGAATAAGTTCCATCTGAATCTGACTCCCAAACAAAGTGAGGTATAGCATCTGTAATTTGCCTGAACCTTTGTTCGCCTTGGTTTACCATTTTGAGAAAATTTAATTTTCAGATGACCCGGGATATTATTATCATTAAATAAGTAAATAATAATATCACAAGTTACTCTTAGAAAAATAAAAAAAGCTGCCCATTTACAGAGCAGCTTACACAGTGATTTAATAATATTTATTTTGCAAATCCTTTAATAAGATCAAGCAGCCCACCACCATTTGTTTGTTGTTGTTGTTGTGCCCCACCCGCCAGGCTTTTTACAATGTCTAAAATTCCGCCACCCCCGTTGCTTTCTCCGCCACCGCCGAATTGTTTTAGCAGGTCGCCAATACCACCCCCGGAATTTTGATCACTATTTTTATTACCTGTTATTGAACCCAGCAATTTTTCGAGGGAAAAGCCTGAATCATTAGGGTCGTTGGTTTTATTGATTAAACTTCCCAGTACATCGGGTATAAGATTGCCCGATAAATTGTTTGCCTGGGTGGGATTCAAATTAAATTTATTCATTAGTTTGCTGGCAAAATGCCCCATCATCATTGATACAATTGGGTTGCTCAACAATCCTTTTTTATTATTACCGCCGCCCCCAAATAAGCCCAAAAGGCTTTGTAAGCCGCCACCTGCAACTACATTCCGCAAGCCGGAAGCTATTGTATTAGTGGCTTCTGCTACCACTTCATTATTTTGTTCGTTAGGTACATCGGGGTTATTAATTACCGTTTCAGATGCCTTACCTTTTACAAGATCGAATAATTCTTTTAGCATAATAAAATTTTAAAAATTAAGTATATTCGGAATATCAAGCTATTATTGTACCAGTAAAACATGGCGCAGTAGTTGCCGTATTTTTATCAATTAAAAATCTTTAAAACATTTACAAATGAAAATTACAAAACTTCTTTTTTCGGTAATCCTCATGTCTTCTATGTTCTTTATTGGTTGTGGCCAAAAAGATACCGACATAAAAGCCAATGTAGAGGAAAAATTAAAAACAAATGCGGATATGGCTGCCGGTGCAATGACGGTTAGTGTAAAAGATGGCGTGGTAACACTTACAGGTACTTGTAAAGATGATGCATGCAGAGCAAAATGCGAAGAGTTAGCGAAAAGCGCTAAAGGTGTAAAATCTGTGGTGAATAACTGTACGGTTGCAATGGCTGCACCTGTTGAAGTATCAACTGATGATGCATTAACCAAAGGCGTAACAGATGCAACAAAAGACCACCCCACGATTAAGGCATCCGTAAACGATGGTGTTATAACATTAACGGGTGAAATAAAAAGAGATCAGTTAGCTAAATTAATGATGACATTAAATACGCTAAAACCTAAAAAAATTGAAAATCAATTAACCATTAAATAAAATTTAATTTTATGGCATTACAAGATAAATACAAACAACTTACAGATGCGGCGGCGGCCGAAGGTATCACCAACTTGCAGGTGAGGGAGGAGGATAATGTTTTACACATTGATGGCGAAGCCTCAAGCGGTGCTTCAAAAGATAAGCTTTGGGATATTTACAACACCATAGATCCCGATTTTAGAGCCGGCGATGTTGTTATGAATATTAATGTTGCAGCAGGCGCAGGTACAAAAGCAAAAGTTACTACCGACAGCAGTAACTTAAACATTCGCAAAGGCCCGGGAACAGATCAGCCTATTGTAGGCAAAGCTGCACACAATTCAACCGTAACATTGCTTAGCAAAACCAACGATCAGTGGTGGCTGGTAAAAACAGAAAACGGAGAAGAAGGATATGCTTACGCAGAATATTTAAGTGCAGAATAAAAAATTACTTACAACAATTCAAAGCCGGTTTTTATGAAACCGGCTTTTTTATTTT